>CALXXH010000035.1 GCA_944392635.1 uncultured Clostridia bacterium
ATGGACAGAGAGGCATCAGATAAACTTGATAATCTTCTTTATAGGGAAGATACAAAAAAATATTTTAAAGCCAATTAGATGCTTATCACATAAATTTATACAAAAAATTGAAAGGAAAAAAATTCTATGAAAAATTATAATAATAAAGAAGTAAATCAAGACATGATAGTTTCTGCTTAAATACTCTTAATTAATTTCACAATTTAATATTTTATAATTTAAGCAGAAACTTTTTAATTTTATTTCAAATAGAATTTAATCAAATATATTTATAAATATCGAAAATTCAAGGTTTACCAATAACCTTTTTACATAGAACCGTGCCCAAATGGTGCCCAATTTATTTTATGTAACTTTTAATGGGCAAAAATAAAGAGTCCACAATCTCTTGCGACTCTAATAAAATTTGTGGTTGCGGGGGTAAGACTCGAACTTACGACCTTCGGGTTATGAGAGAATAGATTTTTCATTATGAAATCTTTCTTAATATTGCATAAGCTTTTTTCATGAAATAGGTATGGTTAAAAATATATGTATCTACTAATCTTTTTTAATTTGTAATATAGTTGCATTTCTATTTTTTATCTACATAATTTTTTCTTTAAACTATCCCAATCATAAATGTAATTATCGCTAAAAGCATTTTTTTCATCTAATCCATTTACTACTCCATATTTTATATTATCATTTACTGCTTCAAAATGTTTTTGAGCACATATTATTTTTGTTTGTTCTTTTTGAGATAAATCCTCCCATTTTTTATCCCATTTAGTTTCTACAATGAGATAAACTTTTGTATTTTTATCATTAGATTTACATACAATTGCCCAATCTGGAGAATAATTTTCTATTGGATTTTCTATTATAATACTTCCTTTCTTTAACTTTGAATACATTAGCACATCATCATCTTCTTCAAGTTTTTTAGCAAAAATATATTCTCCTTCACTATCTGTTGGGAAATATCTACATAATCCTTTTCTATTACTTTCTTTAGTCTCAAAAACTGTCTTTCCTATTTTTGCAGATAGAACCTCATTAACCAAAAACAGGTTACTTGCACTTAACTTGTTATTGTCATCTATCACAGTATATGTAATATTATCTCTATTTTTATAGCATTGAGCCTTTTTTTGTTCTTCTATTATTTTTACTAAAATATCTACATTATCTTGTCTTTGTAAGAGACTAGGATTTCTTAATTGCGTTATTATTTTTATAATACTTTTTCTTGTAAAATTGGTTTTATTTACAATATAATCTATTATATCAACAAAAGATTTTGTGATAGGTAATTTTTCCTCAATTCTGTGAACTTGATATTTAGATTCTTCTTGTACAGTAACTCCTTTTTGTCTATCTTCTCCTTGTAAAACACCACTTTTTTCTATTACTTCTTGATCAAAACTTCTTATATTTTGTGATGCAGAAACTATTATATTAATAATCAATTCTTCTTCATCATAATTAACTTGATAAATTGTTTTCTTGTTTAATTTACTTTCTAATTCTGATATCATTTTCTGAAAATCTTTATCTGCTACATATTTTTGCCAATTATTTTGAGTTACCTCATCATCATTTATTAAATATTTTTCTATAGTATTACTTTCTTTTTCTTTCATAACTTCTTTAATAGCTTCAAAAATTCTATCTCTATTATCATCTAATTCTTTATTATAAAAATGATATTCTTCTAATTTTCCAATTTTATTTTTGTTAATAGTATCATCTTTTGCCTTTAAAAAACCAGCATTAACCAATTCATTATGTAATTTTTTAAAGAAATCATTGTTTAAATTTCTTTCAATTTTATTTTCTATTACTAGTTGAATTTGTTTCGTATCTTCTATAGTAATCGCTTCTCTATTATACTTATTCTCCTCGTTAAACTCTTCTTGTAAAGATTTTGCAAATTCTTCATAATTCTCATTTGCTATAACTGTAAGTTGATTTATATTTTCATCCCTCTTTATATCGCTATCTTCTCCACTACCACGAGCAAGTCTTAATCCTCTTCCAATTTCTTGTTTCTTTCTTATTTCTGATTTTGTTTGTCTTAAAAAGCATAATTGGAATACATTTGGATTATCCCATCCCTCAGACAATGCTGTATGTGCAAATATAAATGATATTGGCTCATCCAATTGGATAAGTTTTTCTTTTCCATCAAGAATTTTCTTTATCCCTCTTTGAATATCTTCCATTGATTTTTCACTTGTAGATGTATATGTTTTTTCATCCATCAATACCTTTTTATTTTTATCTATTGCAAAATATCCTTCATGCACTTTTGACGGATTTGCTAAACTTGGCATCTTTTTCATCAACTCAATATATCTAATATCACTATTGATAATTTCATTATATGTTTCTTCAAATATCCTAGCATAAGTTCCCATAGCATTATTGTTATTATAATCTCTATATTTACTTACTTCATCTATAAAAAATAAACTTAAAACTTTTACATTTTCTTTTAACATTTCTATTTGTTTATCTAAATGTTTTTTTATTGTAATCTTCATTTGAATTCTTGCCATTTCGTCCTCATAAAGATTATAGTTACTTTCCCCTTCTGTAAAAGAATATTGTTCATTTATTACTTCCATATAGAAGTTGGTATTTATCCCATTAAATTTATGTGGTGCATTAAGTATTCTGAAGCCTTTATATTGTTCTAATCCTGTTATTTCATATAAATCGCAAGGTCTATCTATTTTTATTTGCTTCATTTTTACTCCATTATTTTCATTTTTTAAAACTTCAACAGTTGCAGATAAATCATTATTGAATTTTATATATCTAAAATATGGATAATTTTTATCAACCTCACTATATATTGTCGATACTCTTATTTGTTTTACCAAATGTTTTTTAAACGCTTCAAAAGAATCTAACTTATATATCAGATTATAATAATTTGTGTGTGTAGCAGAATACATAAATGTTGCCATTGGTTTTAAATCTTCAATTGCTTTTAATGCTTTGCTTTTTTTCTTACTAGTTCCTATTATTTTTTGTGGTTCATCTATTATTACAATTGGATTTGTTTTTCTTAATTCTTCCCAATAAATTTTACCATCTTCTTTAGCACTTTTTATTTTATTCGTTGCTTTATCAAATGCTTGGTAATTCATTATAGCTATTTTTAATCCACCTAGTTGCGTAAATGAGTCTAATTTGCGAATTGTTTTTTTAGAATCATATACGAAATAGCAGTTTGCAATATCTAATCCATTATATAAGCTCATAAAATGTTCTCTTAATTGCATAATTGTTTTTTCTACTCCCATTCTAATTGGAATAGATGGAACTACTAAAATAAATTTTGAGAATCCATATTTTACA
Organism: uncultured Clostridia bacterium; assembly: GCA_944392635.1. Lineage (GTDB taxonomy): Bacteria > Bacillota > Clostridia > TANB77 > CAG-508 > CAG-269. The sequence continues at coordinate 3,352 of CALXXH010000035.1, forward strand.
TATAAATCTAAAATTGTTCTTAAATATACATAAGTTTTTCCTGTTCCTGTTTCCATTTCAATAGTAAATTTATTATCTGGTAATAATTCGTCATCCCAATATCCTACATTATTAACAGGATTTTTTTGAATTTTCATTAGATTTTCTGCTATTCTACTTCTTGAAATATTTAATTCATTTCTATAAAACCTATTTGTATTTGTTTCACTAATTCTATCTTGTCCTTCAAATAAATCTAATACTGCATTTATAGCATCTCTTTGATAATCTATATTAGGATCAAATTTCCATTTTTCCACAATTTTTACTCCTATTCTTAAATAAATTCAACTTTATATGTTTTCTCATCTTTATACTCTTTTTGTAAATTTAATCTGGTCATTAAATTTTGCTTTAATTCCAAACTTTTTTCTCCTTTAAAACTACTGTCACGAAGATATAATTTTGCAAAATCTGTATTAGATAATTTATCTATAATTTCATTTGTTATAGTATCTTCTAGACATATGATAACTGTTCCTCCTATACTATATGTTCTTTTACCTATATTGTCTATTTTTTCTATTTTAGCTGATAGTGGCATTCCATAGTATCTTAATAATATTTCATAAACTATGTCTATATCTTTTGCATCATCTACAAAATCTTTCATTAATTCTTCTCTTTGTATTTCGTCAATAAAACCATTTCTTAATATATAATCATCTACATTTTTCTTATATTCTTCTTTTTCCCAGTTAATATTAGTTTCACCTAATTTAAAAACCTTAAATCCATAGTCTATATTTGCATTTGTTTCTTCTTTTATTTTAGTAGCTGCTCTACGTATTCTTTCTTTTCCGATTTCAGTTATATATAAAGGCTTATTCATATTACTTAAAAGATTTATTGCTACTTCTATTGTCTTTTTTTCACTACTACTTGCATTTTTTATTCTTTCTTGTAAATCTTCTTGCAATTGCACCATTATATATTTTATCTTTGAGTTATTCATCTCTGCATTTAACTCTATACATGCTTGGGCTGTAGTAGATGAGCCTGCAAAGAAGTCTAAAACTATTACTTCATCATCTTTTAGAATCATTTCAATAAGTTTTTTTACTAACTCTACTGGTTTTGGGTTATTAAAAACACCTTTTAATTCAAGTTTTTCTAAATCAATACTTCCATTAGCATTTGAATATTTACTGTTTTCCATAAAATCAGATGTATGAAAAATTAATCTTTGATCTTTATCAACCATTTCATTTGTTGCTTCATCAAACTTTTTATCTATGTATAATTGTTCTCTAATAGTCTTACCATTTGCTCTTAAAATGCCCAATTTTGCAGCTGCTTTCATTCTTTCTTCAGTCCATAACCATCTATTTCTAACATTATCTTTATTTACAGGTTTATATACAACACCATTATATTCAAAATCATAATCTCCACCTTTTGAATATCCTTGAGATAATGGTGCAACTAAAGCTTTTGTATCTCCTACTATGTACTTACCTATTGCATCTTCTTCAATTTTTTCATCTTCTATATTTCTTTCAATAATTTTATTAAAATTTTCACCATAAGCATAACATACAATGTAGTCATGAGATATGTCCATGTAATGTTCTTGTGCAGATCTTTGTTTTTTAGTTATTCTTGGTATAGATGTAACATAATGCTCTTGTCCAAATATTTCGTTGCATATTTTTAATAAATTACAATGTTCAGTATCATCAATAGATATAAATATAGCTCCATTTTCATCTAATAATTCACGTGCTACCTTCAATCTAGGATATATCATCGAAAGCCATGTAGAATGATACTTATTTGAATCTTTAGTATTTTTATACAAATTATCTTTTAGTATATTTACAACTGTTTCTCCATTTTGAGTTATTCCCAATTCTTCTTTACTTTCTTTATCAGATTTCTTAAAAGTATCAGGGTATACAAATGTGTCATTTCCTGTATTATATGGAGGATCTATATATATCATTTTAATTTTATTAGCATAATTATTTCTTAATAGTTTTAAAACTTTTAAATTATCTCCTTCTATATATAAATTTTCTGTAGTTTCTGCATCTTTACTCTCTTCAGGATAATACTTTAGTGTAACACCACTAATTTCACTAATAGCATTTTGTTTAGCTTCTTGCTTTCCTACCCAATTAAATTCGTATTTTTCTTGTCCTACTTCTTCAAAGTCTCCTAATTGATTTCTTAATTCGTCAAAATCTACCTGTCCATCTTTAAATACACTTGGAAATAATCTTTTTAACTTTTCTATATTACTTTCTTTTATACCCTCTATTTTTTTATTTATAAACTTCTGTTCCATGTATTCCCCCTATAAATATAATTGATAATATCAATACATTAGTTCTGTATTCTCTTTTTCCTAATAAATTACTATTTTTCTATGTCTATTTAATCATCTTAACAACTTGACTTTTATCTATTAACCCTACTGAGCGATTTATCTCATTTCCTTCTTTGATTACAACTAATGTTGGGATAGACATTACTTGATATTTCATAGCTAAATCTTGAGAATCATCTACATTTACTTTTACTACTTTTATATCCTCATTTTCTTGTGCTACTTCATCTACAATTGGTGATAGCATTTTACAAGGTCCACACCAATCTGCATAAAAATCGACTAATACTGGTTTTTCACTTTTTAAAACCTCTTCTTCAAAATTTTGACTATTCACTTTTAAAATTTCCATTTCATATTCCTCCTTACTTTTTTATTTTTATAATTATAGCATAGAAATACTTTTATTAATAGTATTTAAGAAAAAAATAATACTTACTAAATAGTAAGTACTTGTTTTGGTTGCGGGAGAAGGACTCGAACCTTCGACCTCAGGGTTATGAGCCCTGCGAGCTGCCAACTGCTCCATCCCGCGATATATTGACTTTTTAATTATACATCTTCTATATTGCTTTTGTCAATAGTTTTTGAGGATTTTACAGAATTTAACCAAAAAGTCAACCTAGAAAATTTATTTTTCTTTTACTATTATATGCTAATTTATATAAAATATTACTCTTTTATTTCTTTTGTTTTATCTAATACTTTTCTACTTATATTAGCAATCAATTCATCTGCTCCAGAAACGCCTTCAGTATATACTCCTATTAAATATGGACTTTCTGTGTATACTATTCCATAGTCATGTACATTTCCTGCATAACTTCCATATTTATGTGCTGCATCATATTCTGCTATATATTTTTTTAAATACTCACCATTTGAAGATTTTTTCATATATCCAATTAATTCTTGGTAATTTTCTTGGTTTTCATATATATGTTTTATAATGTTATATCCTAAATCTGCTGTTGTTAAGTTTGTTGTATAAAATTCTTCTGTGAATTGTTCATTTGAAAAACTAGCTATTTGTTCTCTACATTTTCTATAACCAATTCCATCTATTAATATATTTACTGCTGTATTGTCACTGTTTACTATACTTTGTTCTAATAAAAAGCTTATTGGTACGTTTTGACCTACTTTATATGTTCCAGAAGTTGCTCCTCCTCCTGCTTCATAGTCATCACTTGTATATTTTAATGTACTCTGCAATGTTAATTCACCATTTCTTATTTTATCATAATAAATTACTGCTACTGGAACTTTTACTGTACTTGCTCCTTTAAAGTATTTGTCTTGGTTATCAAAATAGTATTTTTGTGTTTGTGGATTATAGTAGAAAAAGGCAAAATTGTCCTGTGTTAAATTATTTTGAGTTTTTATTTCAGTAATTAGATTTTTTATTTCTTCATCTTCTGTTGGTTCTATTGCTTCTGCAACTTCTTCTGTATTTTCTGTACTTTCTCCTTCTGTTTGCTCATCTTCTTGTAATTCTTCTTGTGTTTGTTCTGCTTCCTGTATATTTTCACTTTCTTGTCTTGCACTTACTTGTTCATTTTCATTTTGAATTTGTATTATTAGAATTATAAATATCAAGCAAGTAACAAGAATTATTAATCTTTTCTTTATATCCTTTTTTGCTCTTTGTTTTATCATTTCTTGTCTACTTTTTGAGTGCCTTCCACTTTTCAAATCAATTCACCTCAATTTGCAGATTATATTTTCTTATATTATCTCACAAATTTATGAAAAAAGGATTAAAATTTTAAAATTTTTTTAATTTTTTATTGTATAGGAAAAATCTAATTTTATCTTGACCCAATGTAGATTTTTCCGTATACAAAAAGAGGCTTATTTCAAAAATCCATTTATGATTTCTTGTTCTGCTTCTTCTTCTGAATATCCTAATGTCATTAATTTTATAATTTGCTCTCCTGCAATTTTACCTATTGCAGCTTCATGTATTAAATTTGCATCTACATGATTTGCTGTTACTTCTGGTGTTGCTACAACTTTTGCATTGTCTTTTATTATTGCATCACATTCACTATGTGAAAATGACTTTGCATTTCCATATATTTTTGATATAAAATATTGTTTTGAATTATTTGTTGCAACTGATCTAGATGTTACATGTGTACTTGAATTTTCTCCATTTAATTCTACATCAAATATTGTTTTTGCAAATTGTTCTCCATGAGTCATTATTTTTTCTGTTACAACAAAGTTTGTATTTTCTTCTAAAACACCCTTTGTTTCTCTTATTGTAGAATCTACACCTTTTATTTGAGCACTTTCCATTTCCATACTGCTTCCTGCTTTTAGGTGCACTTCTGTTACTGGATTTAATATTCTTTTTCCATCTCCTGTACCTTCTCCATAATGTTTTTCAATATATTTTACTTTTGCACCTTCTTCTAAGTAAAATCTGTGAATTCCATCATGCTGTGAATCTTTGTGGTGGTCATTGTGAATTCCACATCCTGCGATTATTATTACATTAGCATTTTTTCCAATATAGAAATCATTATACACTAAATCTGTTAGTCCACTTTCTGTAATTATTACTGGTATATGTATAAACTCAAATTTTGTATTTTCTTTTACATATATATCTATTCCTGGCTTATCTGTTTTTGTTACTATATTAACATTATCAGTTACTTTTCTTTCTATTCCTTGACCATTTTTTCTAATATTATATGCTCCACTTGTTATATTATCTAAATTAGAAACTTCATTTAACAAATCTTTATCTATTTGATTAATTTTGTCGCTCATATTTTCCCTCCTTTTAGCTATTACATTTTCTTATTTTACAGCATTTCTTATTTATTAATTCTTGTTCTAATATGTCTTTACTAGAACCTCTATTGGCTATTTTTCCTGCTTTTAGAAGTATTACTTCATCAGCAATGTTTAATATTCTTTCTTGATGTGAAATTATTAGAGTTGTTCCTTTAATTAGTTCTCTCATGTTTTCAAATACTTCTATTAAATTATTGAAACTCCATAAATCTATACCTGCTTCTGGTTCATCAAATATTGTTAATTTTGCCCCTCTTAATACGACTGTTGCAATTTCTATTCTTTTTAATTCTCCTCCTGATAATGAACCATTTACTTCTCTATCAACATATTCTTTTGCACATAAACCTACTCTTGATAAAACTTCACATGCTTCTTTTTTTGTTATTTTCTTTTTTGCTGACATTTTTAATAAATCATATACTGTAATTCCTTTAAATTTTACTGGTTGTTGAAAAGCAAAGCTTATTCCTAAATTTGCTCTTTCATTTATACTTAAATTTGTTATATCTTTTCCATTAAATATGATTTTTCCTGAATCTGGTTTTTCAATTCCCATTATGATTTTTACTAATGTTGATTTTCCAGAACCATTTGGTCCAGTAATTGCAATAAATTTTTCTAAGTCTATTGTTAAATTTATATTGTTTAATATTTTTTTATTATCTCTTTCAAAACATATATCTTGTAATTCTAATAACATATTTTTCTCCTATCTTACTACATATTTAGGTTTTTTGGCTCCTATAACCTTGCTTTTTTAAGTCTTTCTCTTGCTGTTATTTTTATACAACTTCTACATTTTTCGTTGTTTTTATCATATCCACATTTCAAATCGCCTAAATCTAATATTTTACTAATATATGAGTCTAATTTATTTATACTTTCTTTTGACATTGCATATTTTATCGCTTTTGCTTCTTCTTGTGCTTGTTCTTTTTCTATTTCTAATATTCCAATTAAAAATGTTTCTAATATATCTTGTTTCTTTATTATTTCCTTTGCTTGTTCTTGTCCTTCTTTTGTTAAATTAATATCACCATATACTTCGTAATTAATTAGGTGTAATTCTTTTAATACTTTTAGTGCTTTATTTACACTTGGTTTTGTAATATTCATTTTTTTAGCAATGTCTGTAACTCTTACTTTTTGTTTGTTTTTTTCTAATAAATATATTGTTTTTAGGTATTCTTCTTGTGAATTTGTTAATTTCATAGCTTCCTCCTTTTTGTTAGCTTGTGCTAACATTTTAGCATTCAATTTTCTTTTTGTCAAGGGATTAGGGGA
>CALXXH010000036.1 GCA_944392635.1 uncultured Clostridia bacterium
AAGGAGGAGCTTATGAAAATTTTAGTTCTAAACTCAGGAAGTTCATCATTAAAATATCAAGTAATTGATATGGAAACAGAAAATGTACTTGCAAAAGGATATTTTGAAAGAATTGGGCAACCAAATTCATTTCTAACACATAAGGTAAATGGAGAAAAACACAAATTTGAGCATATTGCTAAAAATCATGAACAAGCAATAAAATTTGTTTTGTCAAGATTAACAAATGACCACTATGGAGTAATAAAAAGTTTAGACGAGCTTGGAGGAATAGGACATAGAGTTGTACATGGTGGAGAAAAATTTAATAAACCTGTAATAATTACAAAGGAAGTTGTTGAAGAAATTAGAAAAGTTGTAGATTTAGCACCATTACATAATCCAGCAGCAATTCTAGGTATGGAAGCATGCATGAAGCTTGTTCCAAATATGAAAATGGTTGCAGTATTTGATACAGCATTTCATCAAACAATTTCAAAAGAAAAATACATATATCCAATACCATATAATTATTACAAAAAATATGGAGTTAGAAAATATGGATTCCATGGTACATCACATCAGTATATTGCTATGAGAGTAGCAGAATTAATGAATAAAGATGTAAAAGACTTAAAAATTGTAAATTGCCATTTAGGGCAAGGCTGTAGTGTTTGTGCAATAAAAAATGGAGAGTCAGTAGAAACAAGTATGGGGCTTACACCTCTTGGAGGAATTCCAATGGGAAGTAGAAGTGGAGATTTAGATCCTTCAGTAGTTACATACTTAATGCAAAAATGTAATTTATCAGTAGATGATATGAATTATGTATTGAATAAAGAATCAGGACTATATGGAATATCAGGAATTTCAATAGATATGAGAGATGTAGAAAATGAAATGCTATCAGGAGGAATTCATGCAAAACTTGCAATGGACAATTTTCATTATTTAACAGCATGCTATATTGCAAGATGTGCAGTTGCAATGGGAGGAATTGATGTTTTAACATTTACAGCAGGAATAGGAGAAAAAGGTCCAATATCTAGAGAAGCAATTTGTGAACAATTAAAGTTTCTAGGTGTTGAAATAGATAAAGAAGTAAATGATATAAAAGGAAAAGAATTAGAAATTTCGAGCAAAGACTCAAAAGTTAAAGTGTATGTTGTTCCAACAAATGAGGAATTAATGATAGCAAGGGAAACTTTGAATTTAATAGGAATTAACTAAAAAATATAATTAATATAATTTGAATAATCAAAATCAAATTTAAATTAAAATTAGGAGGAAAACAATGAAAATTTTAGTATTAAATTGTGGTAGTTCATCACTAAAATATCAATTAATAAATATGGAAACAGAAGAAGTTCTAGCTTCTGGTAAATATGAAAGAATAGGAGAAGATGAAGCATTTATAACTCATAAAGTAAATGGACAAAAAATAGAAATAAAAAATCCAGCATATAATCATACAGAAGCAATAGAATTTACATTAAAACAATTAACAGATACAGAATATAAAGTAATAGATACACTTGATGAGATAGATGCAATTGGACATAGAGTTGTTCATGGAGGAGAATATTTTAAAGAATCAGCACTTATAGATGAAGAAGCAATGGAAAATATAGCAAAATGTGGTGAATTTGCACCATTACATAACCCAGCTGCAGTTTTAGGAATGAAAGCATGTGAAAAAGTAATGAAAGGTAAACCAATGGTTGCAGTATTTGATACAACTTTTCATCAAACAATGCCAAAAGATAAATATGTTTATCCAATTCCTTATGAATACTATAAAGAATATGGAGTAAGAAAATATGGAGCTCATGGAACATCACATATGTATGTAGCTCAAAGACTAGCTGAGATAGAAAATAAAAATGTAGAAGACTTAAGAATAGTAACTTGTCATTTAGGTCAAGGTTCAAGTATTTGTGCTGTGCAAGGAGGAAAATCAATAGATACAAGTATGGGATTAACACCACTTGGGGGAATTCCAATGGTTACAAGAAGTGGAGATTTAGATCCTTCAATCTTATTATATCTAATGAAAAAAGAAAAACTATCACCTGATGAAATGGAAAATATATTAAATAAAAAATCAGGAGTAGCAGGAATATCAGGATTAGCACCAGATTTTAGAGTAATTGAACAAGCTGCAAATGATGGAGATGAAAAAGCTAAAATTGCAATGGATAGTTTTAAATATTCAGTTGCAAGCTATATTGCAAAATACGCAGTAGCAATGAATGGAGTAGATTACATAATATTTACAGGTGGAGTTGGAGAAAATCAAATTAATATTAGAAAGGGAATTTGTAAGCAATTAGAATTTATGGGAGTTGAATTAGATGAAGAAGCAAATAACCAAAGAGGAGAAGAAAAACAAATTTCAAAATCTAATTCAAAAGTAAAAGTATTTGTTATTCCAACAAATGAGGAATTAATGATAGCAAAAGAAACTTTAAAGATTGTAAATAATTAAATGGAGGATAAGAAAAATGAAATTTGATTTTGATGAATATGGTTTTAAAGACCAAATTGAACTAATGAATCTTAATAATCAAATGAAGCAAAATCAATTAGAGAACAATAAAAATATTGGATTTAATGATGATACATTATACAATTTTATAGAAAACAATGATAAAAAATAGTAAAGAAAATATACAGAGGATGATTTTTATATATGAAAGAAGTAATAATAAATTCGCTAAAGAAATATAAATTTGCAACAATAATCCATTTTATATTTATAGCATTAAATATATATGTCTTAACATTTCCAGCAAAAATAGTAGGAAATATTATAGACATGCTATATGATGTTGAATCAAATAAGCAAAATATAATAAACAACATATATTACCTTTTAGGAATATGTGTTGTTTGTGTTATTGTAAGAATAGTATGGAAATATACAGAAACAATAATTTCAAGAGGTGTGGAAAGAGATGTAAAGATAAAACTATTTGAAAGATTTCTAAAATTAAAACTAAAAGATATACAAACTATAAAAAATGGAGAAATAATGTCATACTTCGTAAAAGACACAAATGAAATAAGAAGTGCTGTATATAGGATAATATCACATGGAGCAAGAATTGTTTTTACATTTATCATTGCAATATATCAAATGGCAAATGGTGTTAATATATATCTAACAATCGCAACACTTATACCAATATTTTTTGCTTCATATTTAGTTGTAAAAATTAAAAATCAAGTAGAAAAAAGCTTTGCAAAAGCACAAGATATGTTTACATCTCTTTCTGAATATATACAAGAAAGCACAGATAGTATAAGAACAACAAAAGCATATGCATGTGAAAAAGCACAAATAGAAGATTTTATTAGAAAAAATCGTAGAGTAAAGCAAAGTGATAACACAGTAGATATATATTCAAATTTACTTACAACATGTGTTAGTATATGTTTTGGACTTTGTTATTCAATCGCATTGCTATTTGGAGGAAAATTAGTAGTAGATGGACAAATTACAGTTGGAGAATTAGTAACTTTTAATGGATATATAGGACTTTTTGTAGGACCTGTAAATTGGATACCAACATTAATTGCAAGATTAAAAAGATCCCAAATATCATATAGAAGATTAAATAAGATATTTGAATTAGACACAGAAAAAATAAATGAAAAAGAAAGAAAAACTAATATTAAACTAAATGGAGATATTAGTATAAGAAATCTAAACTTTAATTATCCGGAAGTTTTAGATAAAGCATTAGAAAATATAAATATTGAAATAAAAAAAGGAGAAACTTTAGGAATTATAGGTACAATTGGAAGTGGAAAAACAACATTAATGAATCTTTTAACCAGATTATATACCATTCCTAGAGGAAAAATCTTAATAGATGGAAAAGATATTAATGACATACCAATTGAAGTATTAAGGAACAATATTTGTTATATTACACAAGACAACTTCCTATTTTCATCAACATTAAAAGATAATATAAGTCTATTTAAAGATGAATATGAAATGGAAGAAATAAAAGATAGTACCAAAAAAGCAGTTATATATGATGAAATCTCAAAAATGCCAAAAGGAATAGAAACAAAAATAGGAGAAAGAGGAACAGACCTATCAGGAGGACAAAAGCAAAGAGTTGCAATTTCAAGAGCATTCTTAAAAAATAGTAGTATATTAATTTTTGATGATACATTCTCAGCATTAGATAATAGAACATCTCAAACATTACTAGAAAACATACAAGAATTTTCAGGTAAAAAAACCTGTATTATCATATCTAACAAAGTTGCAGATGTAAGAAATAGTGACAAAATTGTTGTATTAAAAAATGGAAGTATTGAAGAAGAAGGAACACATGATGAATTAATAAATAAACAAGGATTATATAAAGAATTTTATGAACAACAATCAAGTAAAACAGAATAAAATCTTTTAGAATAAAAAAACTAAAAGAAAGGAAGATACAATGAAAAATCAAACATTAAATAGAATATTTAAAATGTTAAAACCACAAAAAAAGTCAATAGCAATAATATCAATTCTAGCAATAATAATTAGCATATGTGAAGTTGTAAAACCATATTTAATAAAAATAGTTATAGATGATTATTTAAGTATAGGAGTATGGCAAAAAGGAATATTAACAATAGGTTCAATAGGTGCAATATATATAGCTATTGTACTAATAGGAAATATATTAAACTTTATAGTAACAACAGCAACAAGTATGATGGGAGAAAATATAATATATACACTTAGAAATAAATTGTATAAATATGCACAATATGCAAATACAAAATTTCATGATAAAACACCTGCAGGAACAGTTTTTGTTAGAATAACAAGTGATGTTGAAGATATAACTACATTATTTAAAGATGTAATAACAACATTTGTAAAAGATATTGTTATGATAATAGCATTAGTTGCAATAATGCTATCATTAAATTATCAGCTAGCATTGTTATGTTTTGCTATAATACCATTTGTTATATTAACTTCAGTTATAATAACAAAAATAAGTAATAAAGTTCGTGAATATTCAAATAATGTAAAAACAAAGTTAAATGTATTTTTAGCAGAATCAATATATGGAGTTAAAATAATAAAGATATTTAATAGGCAACATGAAAAAGAAGAAGAATGCAAAAGACTATCTGGTGAATTTTATAATTCTAGAAAACCAACAGCATTTACAGAAGGTTTTTTAGTTGGTATGATGACTTTATTTGAAAATATAGGTGTTGCTGTAATTGTATGGGCATGTATTGAGCATATATTTGGCATTAGTTTAGATGTAGGTGTTATTTATGTATTTATTACATATATTAAGCAAATTTTTGAACCAATAAATAGGATAGTTGAAAACTTTGAAACAATACAAGAAGCAGTTGTTTCAATAAATAAGATTTATGATATTTTAGACCATAAAGAATATTTAGAAGATTTTGAAAAAGGACAAGAATTAAAAGAAATAAAAGGAAAAATAGAATTTAAAAATGTATGGTTTGCATATAAAGGAGAAGATTGGGTATTAAAAGATGTAAGCTTTACGATAGAACCAGGTCAAAGTATAGCATTAGTTGGAAAAACAGGCTCACGGAAAAACTACAATAATAAATTTAATAAATAGATTTTATGAAGTTCAAAAAGGAGAAATATTGTTAGACGGAGTAAATATAAAAGATATAAATTTGAGATTTTTAAGAAAAAAGATAGGAATTGTATTACAAGATCCATTTATATTTGCAAAAAGTATAAAAGACAATATCCAATTAGATGAAAACTTAACAGATGAATATGTAGAAGAAGTTGTAAGATTATCTTCAGCAGAAGAATTTATACACAGCTTGCCACATGGAATTGATGAAATAGCAAGTGAAAGAGGTAATTCATATTCAGCAGGAGAAAAACAATTATTAGCATTTGCAAGGATATTTGCACATGATCCAAGTATATTCATATTAGATGAGGCAACAGCAAATATAGATACTAAAACAGAGGAACTAATCCAAAAATCTATTGATAAAATTTCAAAAGAAAAAACATCAATATTTATTGCACATAGATTGTCTACAATTGTTGGTGTTGATAAAATTATAGTATTAAATAATGGTAAAATAATAGAACAAGGAAATCATAATGAATTATTAAAAAATCCAGATGGATATTATAGCAGGCTATATAATGCATATTATGAACAAATAGCAGGAACTACTTAAAATATGCCTATAACATTATTTTAGTAATTAATTAAAAAGGCTGTGAATTGTAACCTTGCAAAAAAATTAACTTTAAAATTTCAATTTTCTATTGACAACATCTAAAATATATGATTAAATATTACCTATGAAGAGCTAGTAAAGTTTGATGTAATAATTAAATGTAATAGTAAATGTAGTATAAAATGTAGTAATAAATTTGATATTGAACCTTTATATAAATTTTAGTAGCTCTTGAATTTTATAAAGGAGGTTTTAATCATGGAAGATGTACTAGCAAAAACAATTTTAACTGAATTACGAGAATTTAGAAAAGAAAATAACCAAAGATGGGAAGAAAATGATAAACGTTGGATGGAAAACGAAAAGAGATGGCAACAAAATGATCTTCAAAGAAAAAAAGACAGAAAGGAATTATTTGAGATTCTAGATACAATGGATAAAAGCATATCTAAACAGATAGATAATTTAGAAAAATATATAAATACTAGATGTGATGAAATTTTAGAAAATCAATATAAAAGTAATAAAGAAATCCTTTTATTAAAAAGAGAATTAGAGGCTCAAAAAGCAAGAATGAATTTTCAAAATGTTAGAATAGAAAGCTTGGAGAAATGGAGAGATAACGTAGGTGATAGTTTTATGGGAATTAGCTAAAAATAAATGAAAAAATGTCAAAAATATGTTTGACATTTTTTTGTTTGTATGATAAGATATGAAAAAATGAGAGAATGGAGTTGAAAAGTATGCAAAGAAAAAAGAAACCAGAATTAAATAGAAGAGAAAAATCTATAATACATTTTATTGAAAAACAAATATTAACACAAGGTTATCCACCATCAGTAAGAGAAATAGGAAAAGCTGTAGGATTAAGTTCAACTGCAACAGTACATAATTATTTAGCAAAATTAGAAGAAAAAGGTTATATTAAGAAACAAGATAAAAAAGGAAGAACATTAAGATTATTAAAAGGTGACTTGGGAGAGGCTAAAAGAACAACAAGCAAAGATTTTTATACTCAAAAAGAATTAGTAGAAGTTCCAATTGTAGGTAGAATAACAGCTGGAGAACCAATACTTGCTGTAGAAAATGTTACAGATACATTTCCAATTCCAGTAGATTTTGTTGGAAATAGTGAAAGTTTTATGCTTACAGTTAGAGGAGAAAGCATGATAGAAGCTGGAATCTTAGATGGGGACTATATATTAGTAAAAAGGCAAAATACAGCCAATAACGGAGAAATTGTAGTTGCATTAATTGGAGAAGAAGCTACTGTTAAAACATTTTATAAAGAAAAAGACCATATTAGACTACAACCAGAAAATTCAACAATGGACCCAATAATTGTTCCTGATTGTGAAATACTTGGAAAAGTTGCAGGAGTATTTAGAAAGATGTAAAAATATTTTTAACAAGAATTAGACCTTTGGGTCTTTTTCTTGTTTTATCTTCTTATTTATAATTTAGTTCACACAAAATTTACAATTATATCTGTTGACAAATTAATCTTATGAATATATCATTATAAGATAGGGTATTTTTAAATAAATAAAAATCAAATAAAATCTGTTACAAATGGACAAAAATGTCCACATGGAAACGTCCTAAATAAAGACATGAAAGGAGAAGAAAATGCTAAAAGTATTAAAAAACTTAAAAAAATCATTAAGTTCTGTAATAGCAATTGTAATATTACTTTGTATTCAAGCAGCAACAGATTTAGCATTGCCAGATTATACATCTAAGATTGTAAATGAAGGTATACAAGCAGGTGGAATTACAAGTTCAGCACCTGATATTATATCAAAAGATAATATGGATGCTATTTTATTATTTACAGAACAGGACAAAGAAATTTTAAATGATTATACATTAGTTAGTACCAACCCAGATAAACATCAAGAAAAAATAATTAACAAATATCTAGGTAAAGACTATGATGTGGAAAATGATACTATTTATGTTTTAAATGAATTAGAAGATGAACAAAAAACAAAATTAGAAGGAATTATTGCAGGACCTATTATAGAGATGACAACTGTGACAAATGAGGAAACTGCAAATACTTTAAAGGAACAAATTTTAGCAAATGTTCCAGAAGGGCAGAGAGTATATTTAGAAAATATGACATTACTAGAAATAATTTCTCAAATGCCTGAAGAACAAAGAAATCAAATGCTTGAAGAGGCTACAAAACAAATTGATGGTATGGCTGATTCAATAAAACAACAAGCTGCTGTTTCATCAGTAAAACAAATATATCAGAATTTAGGTGTAGATACAGATAAAATCCAAAATGATTATATCTTATTTTCTGGTTTCCAAATGCTTGGAGTAGCACTTGTAAGTATGATATCAGCTGTTTCAATAATGTTCTTATCTTCAAGAGTTGCAGCAAGATTAGGAAAAACTTTAAGAGATAAAGTATTTAAAAAGGTAATTAAATTTTCAAATGCTGAATTAAATGAATT
The DNA here is from genome assembly GCA_944392635.1 of uncultured Clostridia bacterium. Taxonomy (GTDB): domain Bacteria; phylum Bacillota; class Clostridia; order TANB77; family CAG-508; genus CAG-269. The sequence continues at coordinate 8,670 of CALXXH010000036.1, forward strand.
TTCAACAGCTTCATTAATTACTAGAAGTACAAATGACATTCAACAAATCCAACAATTAATTGCAATACTATTTAGAGTAGTTGTATATGCACCAATTATTGGTATAGGTGGATTTGTAAAAGTATTAACTAGTACAGACAATTCAATGGCTTGGATTATTGGAATTGCAATACTTGCAATACTATTTATAGTAGGAACACTATTTGCTATAGCAATGCCTAGATTTAGAAAGTTACAAGATTTAGTTGATAAATTAAATGAAGTTTCAAGAGAAATTTTAACAGGTATACCTGTAATTAGAGCATTTAACAAAGAAAAGAAAGAAGAAGCAAGATTTGATGATGCAAATAAAGATTTAATGAAAACAAATATCTTTGTAAACAGAGCAATGTCAATGATGATGCCACTTCTAATGTTTATCATGAACTCAATTATGGTATTAATTGTATGGGTTGGAGGACATAATGTTGACCAAGGTGTAATGCAAGTTGGAGATATGATGGCATTTATCCAATACACAATGCAAATTGTAATGGCATTTTTAATGATTTCAATGATTTCAATTATGCTTCCAAGAGCTGCAGTTTCTGCAAGGCGTATAAATGAAGTTATTGAAAAAGAGCCAAGTATAAAAGATAAAAAAGAAACAAAGAAATTTGATCCAGATAAAAAAGGATTAGTTGAATTTAAAAATGTTTCATTTAGATACCCAGATGCAGATACAGAAATTCTAGAAGATATTAACTTTACAGCTGAACCAGGAAAAACAACAGCAATTATTGGAAGTACTGGAAGTGGAAAATCAACAGTTGTAAATTTAATACCAAGATTTTATGATGTTACAGGTGGAGAATTATGCATTGATGGTGTAAATGTAAAAGATGTTTCTCAAAAAGATTTAAGAGATATTATTGGATTTGTACCACAAAAAGGAGTATTATTCTCAGGAACAATAGAATCAAATATTAAATATTCAGATGAAAATATGGAAGATAGCCAAATGATTATGGCAGCAGAAATAGCACAAGCAACAGAATTTATCGAAGGAAAAGAAAAAAAATATCAAGACCCAATAGCACAAGGTGGAGGAAACGTATCAGGAGGACAAAAACAACGTTTATCAATTGCAAGAGCAATTGCAAAAGA
>CALXXH010000037.1 GCA_944392635.1 uncultured Clostridia bacterium
ATTTCGAATGTGAATGTAATCTTGTTATAAATTCTTTAATTATCTAGTGGGAGAATCTCAAACTTGCTTTGAGAGGGACCTACTAGATAATTTTAGAATTTATTCAAGATGTAATGTTAGCCGAGAAATGAATAAATTATTATATAATGGCTAGTTTTCAAATTATTTTAAAGGTCCGTCCCCATAGTCCCGGAAAACAGGGATTTTTAGCTCCGTCCCTTAATCCCAATTTTAAATCTTTACTTTTATTTCATATTCATTTCTACTTCCATCTAGTTTTATATGGTTTTCTACTTCATTTCCATTTAAGGTAATTTTACTTACTCCTTCTTCAAATCCATTTTTTCCATTTGGATTTTCTACTTTTATTTTATATATACTATTTTCCCATTTGTATTGTATTTGATATTCTTTCCAATTTTTTGGTATACATGGTAATATTGATAAATACCCTTTTTCAACTTTTAATCCTAGTATATATTCTATTCCTGCTTTATAATACCAACTTGATGAACCTGTATACCATGTCCATCCACCTCTTCCTGCTAAGTTGTTTGCTCCATATATATCTGCTGGAATTACATATGGCTCTACTTTATATTTATTACATGCATCTTTTGTTCTTGAGTGTTCTATTGGATTTATCATTCTATACCATTCTAATGCTTTATCTCCAAATCCAAGTAGGCTTTCTGCTATTATTACCCAACATGAACTATGGGTGTATTGGCCTCCATTTTCTCTTACTCCTGGCAAATATGATTTTATATATCCTGGCTCTAATTTACTTTTTTCAAATGGTGGGTCTAATAGTTTTATTATTCCATTTTCTTTATCTACTAAATGATTTTCTAGACTTTCCATTGATATATATTTTTTATCATTATCTCCTGCATTTGAAATGATACTCCAACTTTGTGCAATGCTGTCTATTCTACATTCTTCATTTTCCATACTTCCTAGTACATTTCCATCATCCATAAATGCTCTTTTATACCATCTTCCATCCCATCCGTTTGTATTTAATGCTCTTTTTAATTCATTTTTTATATTTTCATATTTTTGTGATTTTAATTCTTGTTTTTCACTATTTTCATCTTTTACATTTTCTCTTTCTTTTACTAGTTCTATAAATCTATCTAATATATTATATAAGAAGAATCCAAGCCATACACTTTCTCCTTTTCCTTTATTTCCTACTGTACTAAATCCATCATTCCAATCTCCTGAACCTATTTTAGGTAATCCATTTTCTCCAAAATTAAAGCTTTTTTCTATTGCTTTTATACAATGTTCATATATTGTTCCTGTTTGTTTGCTTTCCGGATATTTATCATATTTTTCATCTTCTCCTTCTTCTAGTAATTTTCCTTCTAAATATGGTGTTTCTATTTCTAATATTGTTTCATCTCCTGTAAAATTAATATATTCTAATACTAGATATGGAAGCCATAATAGGTCATCTGCAAATCTTGTTCTTATTCCTCTTCCTGTTTCATCATGCCACCAGTGTTCTACATCTCCTTCTATGAATTGATGTTTACTGTGTTTTATTATTTGTTTCTTCAAATATTCTGGATTTATATATTTTAATGCTAATGTGTCTTGCAACTGGTCTCTAAATCCAAATGCTCCTCCTGATTGATAATATCCACTTCTTCCAAGTAATCTACTTGTTATTGTTTGATATATTAGCCAACCATTTAATAATATATTTGTTGATTCTAATGGTGTATATACTTGTAATTTGTTTAGTTTTTCTTTCCACTTAGTTTTTACATCGCTTAATTCTTGTTTACAATTATTTATTTTTTGATATTTATATGCAGTATTTTTGCAGTCAATTAATTTTTCATCTGCTCCTAATATTATTGATATTTCCTTTGTACTAAAGCTTTCTAGTTCTATTTCTATCTCATATGCAATACATGCCTGTTTTCCAATTGAATTTTCTTTGTCTAAATTTATCTTTTTTAATCCTTGTGGATTACTTAATCCTCCTTTTCCTAGAAATGCCTTTTTATCACCTGTGTATGAAGTTATTTTCTCATTACTTGTTACATAATTTATCATGTATGATGTTTCTTCTGTATATCTGTTTTTTGCATATAATACATTATTATTTTTATCAAATTGTAAGTCTATATATCCATTTGTTTTCAAGTCATCTTCACCTATTGTAGGTTTTACATAGTAATATATTTTTAATCTTTTTCTATTTGGACTTGTATTTTTTAATGTTAATAATTGAACTTTACATGGATCTTCATTTGGTACAAATACTTCTAATTCTTGTTCTATTTCATCACTTTTATGAATATATTTTGCATATCCAAATCCATATATGATATTATAGTTTTTATTATCTGGCATTGGGTTTAATCCTAATGACCATTTTTGCCCATTTTCTAAATCTTTTAAATATATTACTTCTGCTGGAATGTCATAACTTGGATTATTTTCCCATGTCGATACTCTATTTAATCTACTATTTTTATACCATGTGTATCCTCCCATATTTTCTGTTATTACTGTTCCAAATTTTTCATTTGCTAAGATATGGCTCCATACTGTTGGTAATCTATTTTCTTTATTTATTTTTATTATATATTCTTTTCCATCTGGTGAAAATGCACCATATTCGTTATAGTATTTTAAATCTTCTTTGTTTTCTAATAAATCAATATCATCTTTGTCATCTATTATTAATTTAGTTTCTTGTTCTTCTCCTATTTCTTTTTTACTATCTAAATATCTTTCTTCTAATTCTTTTATATTATTTTTTAGTCCTCCTTTATTGCTATCTATTACTATATCTGCTAAAAAGTCTAGTAATTGTATGTTTTTTTTGTCTATTTCACTTTTTGTTAAGATAAATATTCCACCTTTTTGATTTTTTAGATATGACATATGATAATTTAATATTGCTCCTTCTATTTCTTCTTTTACATAGTTTTCATAGCTATGTTTTTCTTCATCTAATATTACTATTTCTACTTCTATATTTTTGGTTCTAAAGAATTCATAAGCTTTTAACACTTCTTTTATGACATAATTGTCATTTACATTTTTCATTTTTACTAGAATTATTGGCAAATCTCCTGATATTCCATATTTCCATAAGTCGCTTTGTTTAAATATTATTTGTGCATTTGTTTTTTCTTTTCTTTGAGAGCTTAATGGATTTGTGAAGATTATATATGAAAGCATTTTTTGATATATTTCAATTTCACTTCCCTTTATTCTTAAATATCTACTTTCTGCTTCTACTCTTGCTTTTGCAAGTTCAAATTCTTTTTTGACATTTTCTACTGATTTATATTTTTCTAAATGATTTATTGCTTGTTTTTCATCTTCTCCAACAGATAGGATGAAGTCTACTGTTGCTTTTTCTTGTGGTTTTATTTTTATTGTTCTTTTTGTTGCAATTACTGGTTCTGTAACTAGTCCTATTTTTTTAGAAAGTGGAATTGAATTTAATATCATATTTGGAATGTTTAGATTTCCTCTGCCTATAAACTTTTCTGCCTCTAATTCATACTCAAAATCCCCAATTGTTTCACTATTTGTGGATAATGTTGTTGCAATACTAATTTTTGCTTGATTTTTTTCTCTTATTTTTCTTGTTACAATTAAACTATTTGTTTTTTCATCATATTTTGTTGTTAAGAATAGATTATTAAATACTGGATGTGCATAATCTTGTTCTTTTTTTGATAATACTGGTTCAAAATATGATGTTACTTCTATTATTTCTTCTTCATTTCCCTGGTTTTCTATTGTTATTCTTCTTAGTTCAACTGGTTCATTTGAGCTTATTGTTGTTTTTATTTTTACTTTTAAATTATTATTTTTTATTTCTTGCTCATCTTTGTCTGGCATGAAACTTATTTGATATTGTCCATCATTAAATCCATAGTTTGAGCTAATTAAAGTTTTTGTTTTTAGGCTTTTTATTGCAAAGAATATTCCTTGTGCATAGTCTTTTGTTGGTTTAAATCTGTTTATATCTATTCCTTTATATCTACTTACACCTTGTCCTTTTTGGTTCATTGCAATTATATAGTCTTCATTTGATATTACATTTCCTATATCTAAACTCTCCTCTATTTTTTGATATGTGTTTTGCATGTAATTTTCATAATCTTTATATTTTAATTTTTCTACTTTTTCTTTTTTCTCTTTTGTTGTTACAAATGTTTCTGGCATTGTTTCTTGAAGCAAAATGCTTACTGCATCTATTTCTGGATTTTTCACAAATCTTTTTTGTAATATATTGTTGTTAAATAGGTTGTTGATTGATAATAGTATTAGTCCTTGATGATGTGCCATATATGTTTGTACTACGCAAGATACTCTTCCTCTTTCTACTCTTTCTGGTGTATAATCTATTGATTCATAAAATCCATATTTTCCATACATTCCCTCTTCTTCTAGTCTTTTTAGATTTTCTAGTTCTTCTTTTGGAACTTCTCCTATTGCAAGTATTCCTCCATAACTAGATACTACCATTTCATCTGCTAAGCCTCTTTTTAGTCCTAGCCATGGTATTCCAAATGCTTTATATTGATAATTTGATCTTAAGTCTTTTACATTAAATGCTGCTTCTGATATTCCCCAAGGTATATTTAAGTGTTTACTATATTCCATTTGGCTTTTTATTAGGAATTTGCAAGATTCATCAAGTAAACTTCCTTCATAACTTGGGATATTTATATTTGGCATTAAATATTCAAATGCTGTTCCTGACCATGATATTAACCCTTTATATTTTCCTAGTTTTGTTAATGTTCTACTTAAATAACTCCAATGTTTTGCTGGTACATCTTTTTTTGCTATTGCAACTAAACTTGCTTGTCTTGCTTCTGAGGCTAAGAGATCATAGTATGAGTTTGTTAGTTTATTTTCTTCTATATTAAATCCAATTAAAAAAATTTGTTCTTCTTGGCTATATAGATATGAAAAGTCTGTATCATTTATTAATTTAGCGATTTTTTCTATCAATTCTTTTAAAGTTTCTTCATTTATTCCATTTATATTGTTTTGTTTTTCTATGTTATCATTATTTTTATTATTTAATTTTTCTAAATTGTCTATTTTTATCTCATTATCTTTTTTGCTATTTTGAACTTCTTCCAAAAATGATTTTAATACATATAGATAGCCGACAAAGTTACCACTATCTACTGTTGATATATATCTAGGTATTAATGGTTCTTTTGTTCTAATTTGGTACCAGTTGTATAGATGTCCATTCCATTTTGGTAAAGTTTCTATACTTTCAATTATATTTTTTATTAGTTCTATTGCTTTTTCAATTGTTATATATTTTAGGTCATATGCTGATATTACTGCTAGAAGTGATAGTCCAATATTTGTTGATGATGTTCTTGGTACTATTATTTCTTTTCTATCTTCTTGATAATTGTCTGGTATTAAATAATTATTTTCTTTTGTTAGGTAAGTTTCAAAGAAGTCCCATGTTTTTTTACCTATTTCTAAAACATATTCTTTATCTTCTTTTTTTAGTTTGTTTATTGCTGGAGTTTTCTTTGTTTCTCTACTTATATACCACATTATACTTGGCATAATTATCCAAAGTATTCCTAATATACATGCAAATATATTTTGTTTTAAAAATCCTATTCCTATTGTTGTTATCCCTACTAAAACATTAAATGCCATTTGGTTATAGTAGGAAATTATACTTGATTTTGCTTGTTTTTCTGCTTCTTCTGATGTCATCCATTCAAGTAAGTTTTTCTTACTTATACACATTCTATATATTGTTTTTGCTATTGCTTTTATTGATATATATGCTTTATATGGCAAGGTTCCAAGTACAATTATTGCTCTTAAAAATGTTCCTTTTAACCCTGTTATTTTTGGTGCAAATGTTTTTTGTTTTTGTTCTCCTTCTTTTTTGAATATCATTTTGTTTAGTAGGTCTAGTATATATGGTAAAATTGATATCATTATTAAAAATGTAATTATTCCATAGATTTTTTGATTATATATTATGCCTATAATGTTTATATATATCATTGCGATTATTATACTTATTTCAAGTAAGCTTCTTCTTAGGTTATCAAATATTTTGTATTTTGATAATGTATTTAATTTTCTGTTTCCTATCCATTTTATAATTTGCCAGTCTCCACGTATCCATCTAGATAATCTATTTATATAGCTGTTATATTTTGTAGGATAGCCATCCATTAACAAAATGTCTGATGCAAGTCCACATCTTAAGTAACATCCTTCTAACAGGTCATGGCTTAATACGGTGTTTTCTGGTATTTCACTTTTTAAAACTTTTGAGTATATTTCTAAATCATATATTCCTTTTCCTGTGAATATTCCTTCTTTAAAATTGTCTTGATATGTGTCTGATATTGCATTACTATATGAATCTATTCCTCCATCTCCTGCAAATATTCTAGTGAATATACTTTTATAGCTTATGTCTAAATCAATTCCTACTCTTGGTTGTATTATTCCATAACCTTCTGTTACAGTATTAGTATTTTGATTAATTACTGGTTTATTTAATATATGTGCCATTGCACCTACTAATTCAAATGCTGAGTTTAATATTAGGTCTGTGTCTGCATCTAATGTTATTATATATTTTATTTTAGGTATTTCTTCTATTGTGTTTACTCTAAATGGGTCTTTTATATTTCCTAATAAATATTCATTTAGTTGTGAAAGCATTCCTCTTTTTCTTTCCCAGCCTAAATAGCAATCTTCTTTTTCATTCCAAACTCTTTTTCTGTATATGAAATTAAAGATTTTTTCGTTGTATTTTTTGTTCAATTTTTCTACTTGTTTTTTTCCTTCTTGTATTACTTCTTCATCAAATTCTTCTTCTCTTTTATCACTTTGAGAACAGTCTCCAAGTAGTGTAAAATATATGTTTTTGCTTTTATTTGCAAGATAATATACTTCTAATTTTCTCATTAATTCTTGTACTTTTTCTTTTGATTTTATAATTGTTGGTATTACTACCATTGTTGTATTTTCTTTAGGTATTCCATTAGAATAGTCTAGTTTTGGTATAATTTTAGGTTTTACTGTTTTGCTTAATATATATTGCACTAGTTTTGTTACTATTTCAGATGTTGGAATTAAGAATATGATTAAAGTTATGGCTGATATCCAAATTTGTTTTGTTTTTAGATATGTGATGAATGCTAAAATTATTGATATGATTAGTGTTATTGCAAAAATTGATGTGATATATATTTTTGTTCTTTCTTTTTCTTGTATTTCATTTTTTATCTTGTATTGTAGTGTTTGGTATAACTCATTTTTTCCTTTATCTATTAAATAATATCCTATATGTGATTTTTTTTCTTTGTTTTCATTTTTTCGTGCTAATTCTAATACTTTTCTTGCTATATATATTTCCGATATTTTTGTTTTTTTGGATATTTCTTTTATGCTATTTCTATAGTTTTCTTTTGTTTTGTCATCCATTTTATTATATACATTACTTGGGTCTTGTCTTAATATTTCTTCAACTCCATTTATTTTTTCAAATATTTCTAAAAAGTTTATTCTTTGTATCTTTTTTATACTTGTTATACTGTTTCCCATACTTACTTTTCTAACTGCTATATCAAAGTGTTCTTTTTTTATTACATCTGTAACTGTTGTTCCTGCCATTTCTACTGCTTCTTCTAATACTTTTAGATAACTATATCCTTTTTTTCCATATCTTTTTAGGATATATGACATGTATTCTATAAATGGGTATTTTAGGTCTTGGAATGTGTCTTTCTCCATTTTTTTGCATGCACTTGTTTTGCATATTATGTTTGTTTTTGATTTGTTTTCTACTAGTCTTTCTACTATATTTTCTGCTTTGAATTTTTGCATTTGTGAACTATATATTCTTTCACATATTTCTCTTATATTTTCTATTATTGCTATTTGTAAAAACACACCTATATTCCATATTTCTTCCATACTTAATGTCTTTTTGGTTTGATAACTTTGCAAAGCCTCTTCTAATTCTTCTTTTTCTATTTTGTTATCTGTGTATGCTACTATTTCTGCTGCTAATACATATATTCTTGCAAATCCTTTATGTTTTCCATTTGCTATTCCTAAAAAGTTTTTGTATTTTTTTAATGGCATTTCTTTTTCTATTTGTTTTACTGTTTGTTCTATGATATAGAAATTGTCTAGTAACCATTCTCCTGCTGGATGTATGCTTATTCCTAATTTTAAGTGTTCGTTTAGTAGTTCATATACTTTTTCAATGGTTTTATAGTTTTCTATCATGTTTGGGATTGGATATGTTTGTTTATCACTTTTGTTTTTTAGGTTATGGCTTGATGCTATTTTTTCTAAATGTCTATTTAATTGCTCTTTGTCTAGCAATGTTCCATCTATTTTTAATATTTTTGTTGTTTTCAAAAAATTCCACTCCTTGCTAATATGTTTTACACATATTGTTTGCAAAGAGTGGAAATTTTATACTTTTTTGTTTTCAATTACAAAAATTTATTCAAGTTCCATTCCATCATCTTCAATTTGTTTGTTTTGTTTTTGTTGTTGGCTTTGAACTTTTTCTATTGCACTAATAAATTTGTCTTTTGCATTTTCATTTTCAAAATTACTCATATATTCTATCCCATCTGGAATAATTGTTCCCATTTCATCTAAAATTGAGTCATAATCTTTCATTTCATTATATTGATTTCCTGGTATTACTTTTATTGGTACTATTTGTCCATCTTTACTTTCCATTGTTATCATGTCTATAGTCTGTCCTTCTAGATTTTGTACTTGATATGTTTCTATATTATTTTTTATATCATATGAAATATTATTTTCAGCTAATGCTTTTTCTGTTTCTCCAGGTATTTCTCCATGTGTTATTATATCTCCTGTTTGGCTATCAACATACACATAATTTTGTGAGTTCTGCATTATTTTTATATCATCTGTTGTTAATGTTTCATCTCCTGTTTTTTCTTCATATTTTTCTATATACATATTTTTTAGATATGCTAATACATCATCACCATTTTGTAATTCATTTATTTCTTTTTCAACTGCACTTTCATTTTTCACTAATTCATTTTCATTTACTTTGTATTTTTCTTTAAATTCATTTGTTTTAGCTTGTTTATTATTTTCATTTTCTGTTATGGCTGGTGTATTTGTTTTTCCTTCTGGAAGCAATTTTGTTCCTGCAACAAATCCTGTAATTCCTAATGCAGCTATCATACCTGCTACTACTATTTTTCTTTTTGCTCTTTTTCTTGCTTTTTGTTTTTGTTTTTTTGTTAATTTTACATTTTCTGGTCTTACTTGTTGTTTTTTTGCTTGTTTTTGTGCTTCCTTTTGTCTTTCTTGCATGATTTGTCTTTTTCTTTCTTCAAATGATATTACCATTTTTTCCTCCTTAGAATGTTATATTACAATTTTATTATATACTTATTAGTATTTTTTTTCAATAATCTAGGCGAAAATATTTTACTTTATTATTTTTTGTTTTCAATACTATACTATATTTAGTCTTTTTCTATTTCACTCTCATTATTAATTACAATTATATTATACCATTTTCTATGGAAAAATTCATGGATAACCTTTTTTGATTGTTTATG
>CALXXH010000038.1 GCA_944392635.1 uncultured Clostridia bacterium
ACTTTTCCAGTTTTTTTGTAGTCCCATAAAAGATATGTATTAAATAAAGTTTTTAGTATTATTGCATATATTGGCATTATAACACATGTAAGTGGTGATAAACCTGACATAATACCAAATAATAGTGTAAAAGGTATAAAACCAATTAGTAGTTTTATCATTGCATAATAATAATTAGATAGTGTGTATTTTTTTGCATCCATATTCATTAATACCATTGCATAATATTTATCTTTAGTTGGATTAAACATATATGTATTTAATAATGCTCCTATCATTGTTAAAAAAGTAAATATATGAATAAATGCATCCGGTTTGCTTGTTTTAGCAATTCCAAGCATTGCAACTATTATTGCTAAAATGTATATAAATTTTCCTAAAAATATGTTACATATTTCCATTAATATACTTAATATATTTCCTAAGATTTTTAACCCTTTATTTTTATATAAAGAATTTGGTAATATTTTTTTTATCAAAGGTAATTGTTTTATTGAGTATATTATACTATTTACACGATATGTGTTTCTTAGTTTAAAGGATATGATAAATGAATTAAACATTTGAATCCTCCTTTAAAGCTTTTATTATTTTTTCTTTTATTTCATTGTTGTCTAGGTTGTTCTTGTCAATTTCTTCTAATAATCCATTATTTAATATTACTATTTCATCACATAAATCAAGTGCAAGTTCCATTATATGTGTTGAAAATATTATTATATGGTCTTTTTTTATACTTTTTAACATTTGTTTCATTTCTTCTGCAACAACTACATCAAAAGATGTTAAAGGTTCATCAAGTAGTAAAATATTAGGATTTGCTATTATATTTACAAGCATTTGCATTTTGTTTTTCATACCATGTGAATAATCTTTTAATAGCTTATCTCTATCTTCTTTTTCTATTTTCATAAATTCAAAATATTCATCTATTGTTTTTTCATTTTTAATTTTGTTTTTATTTATATCTATGAAAAATTTCAAAAATTCTCTTCCTGTTAGAAATTCTGGTACACTTGGTGTTGATAATACATAACCTATATCATCAGCATCTAATTTTCTTTGTTTGTTTTCTTCTTCAATGTAGAATTCTCCGTTATCTATTCTTAAATCTTCATTTAAACAATTGAAAAATGTAGTTTTTCCTGCTCCGTTCCTTCCTAATAATCCATATATTTTTCCTTGCTTAAATGTAAAGTTTAAATCTTTTAAAACTTCTTTTTTCTCAAAATTTTTTTTGACATTTTTTACTATTAATTTCATATTTTCCCCTTTCTTTATGTATTATGAAATTATTCTAACATATGGAATAGAAAAAAACTAGATAATTAATAAAAATATCTAGTTTTTTATATCAATTTTTACATAATTAAATCTTTTTTTTATGGATTTTCTAAGAAATCTTTTCTTTTACCTAAAATGATGTCATTGTATAGTTCTATTTTGTAATCTAGTCTTTTTATAGTTCTATTTATATCTTCTTGTTTTTCAAGTAATTTCTTTCTTTGTTCAACAAGTAATTCTTTTCTAACTTTTGCTGTTTTATTACCTTGTTTAAATAAAGAAATATATTGTGTTAAAACTTCTATTGATAATCCAGCACTTCTCATGCATTTTATAAATTCTATCCAGTTACATGAATTTTCATCAAAATCTCTTATTCCACTTTTATTTCTTGGTACATGTGGTATTAGTCCTATTTTTTCATAATATCTAATTGTATCTGGCGTTATATTATATTTTTTACTTACTTCTGCTATTGTCATTTTCTCACACCCTTAAATAATTCTGTTTTTACCTATATTTCTTTCTAAAATTTTTAATGCATTATTGTGACGTTCATTTCCATACATACTTGCACAATAATTTTTTAATACATAAACATCATATTCACTTTCAAACAAATCAAAAGCTGTTTTTAATATACAACATTCTGTATCAATGCCACATAAATAAATTTTATCTATATTATTTTCAATAATATAATTTTTTAAATCAGTATTTAATGCTGTATATATTTTTTTATCAATTACTTTATAATTATGGTTATCAATTACTAATTCTTTATCATTTCCAATACAACCATTATATTTTAAATCTTTTACATAAATGCTCTCAGGTGTATTAATAAATCTTGTAAATACTATATTCTTATATGTTTTTTTGCTAATTAATTCTTCTATTTTAGGTATTATATGTTTAGTGTTTTTATTTATAAACGCCTTTTGCATATCAATTATTAATAATAATGTATTCATATATTTCTCCTATAATTTACTATATTCTTCATCATTTAATGAGGAGATATTATCTACCTCCTCCACCACCTCCGGCCACCGGCCTCCGTCCGGCCGCCACCAGAGAAACCGCCGCCTCCTCCTGATGCTGAAGAATAAGCAGATGACATTGATGTACTAATTGCATTTGAGAAACTACTTGAAAAGTCTGTATTCATCATTAAGTACATATATGTATATGTATTTATATCTAAATTATTTTCAAGATCTGGATATACAATTTTTAGTTGTTTTAATACTTTATTTGCAATACCAAATACTGTTGCAAATACTAAGAAATGTTCCCATATTGCTATTTCTGGAACTTCTCTTTTATCAAGCATTGAAAAGTCTTCCATATATTTTTTTAGACCTCTCCACATTTCTTTTTCATCAATTCCTTTTTGTGTATATACATTTATTTTATGTAATGATTTACTATTGATTATTATTGCTATAATTTCACAAATTATTAATCCTATTATTCCTATACAAGATATTAGATTTATAAATTGAGGTATGACAATTAATGCAAATATTGCAAAATAGATTATTGTGGTATATGTAACATTTTCACCTTTATGTTTTTTATACATTTTTTCTTTTTCTGTATTAAAAAGTTCTTTTTCTATCAATTCTTCTTTAGTTTTATAATTCAAATCTTGTTTTAATCCTAATATTGTTGTTCTTGAAGCACCTTTTATGTACTTTTGAAAATCTTTTACTGTAATTTCATTTTCATCTTTACATGCTTTTCTCAAAAATTTAAATACTACTAGTTCATCTTTTGATAAATTGATTGTGTCTGTATTTGTAATTTTCATTGATATTTTTTCTTTATTCTTTTCTTTTTCAACTTTAAATTCTATATATTTTTTTAAGTTTAAATCCAATAGGGTTGCTGAAACGACTCTTCCTATTTCGGCATCTGCAAATCCAACTACTGTTTCTTTAAACACATATAACGCTTGTGCTGGAGTTGCATCTTTTCTTGGTAATTCTCTAAAATATTTTAGTTCTTGTGTAGGTTTGTATTCTTCAAAATCTTTTAATTTTTTTGAATTTTTTAATGCTTTTTTTATGCTATATATTGCTAATATTATACATATTGTAATTGTTATAATTGTTACCAATAAATTAATAGTATCCCTTTTTGTCCTTCTTGCATTTGCTTCATTTGCCCATACAGTTTCTTCATCTATAACATCTTCTAAAATATTGTCATTTGAAGTTCTACCTGAGTAAATTATCATATCAGTTGGAAAAAGAGTTCTTATTTCTACATATCTTCCTGCATTAAATCCATCTAGTTCAAAACTAATCTTATCTAAATCAGTTACATATATTTCTCCATTTAAGTCTTCTGTATGTCCCCATACTTTTATTTCATCTTTATTTTCTGCTGGTTCTGGAAGAGTAATAGTTCCTGTAACTTTTTTGGCATTTACTTCAAAATCATCACCTATAAATTGCCAATAAAGCTGAGCATAATCATTATGTTTTGAAACTGCATCTTTTACTATATATGAGATTTCATATTTTCTTGTATCACTACTACTATCTAGTCCTACTCCCCATGCTATTTCAAAATTGCCATCATCATTTATCATTCCATAATAGCAGTCTTTTGTTACATGGTACATTAAAGTGTTTATTTCTCTAAATTGCTTACTCATACCATCTGTTATTTCTGTTACTTCTACATTTGTTATATCACTATATTTCCCACTATCTGGTTTAAAAGTTTTATATAAAGTGTTTGTATCTTCTATTTGTATATCCCATGTTTCTGTTACTTTCATGCTTCCATCTGTATTAATATCTGCTTGAAAATCTATGCTATTTAATAGTAAATCACTGGATGCATTTGATTTTATAGATAAAGCTAATAGAAATATACTGATAAAAAACAAAGTGATAAAAGATCTTTTAATAATTTTCATAAACATTTTCCCCTTTTAATATTTTTATGTTTTTATTTTATCAAATGAAAAATTCATTTGCAATCACTTTAAAAGTTTTTTACTATGTTATTAATTTCTTCTTTTGATATTGAACCTTGTCTTAATATATGTACTTCATTATTAATTACTCTTACAATTGTTGAAGGAATACCTAATTTGCTTTCTCCATTATCAATAAAGTAGTCCACTTTTCCTTCAAAGTCTTTTTGTATATCTTTTATATTTGTTCCACTTGGTTTACCTGAAATATTTGCACTTGGTGTAGCAATTGGAATTCCTGCATATTCTATTAATTTTCGTGCAATTTCACCACTAGGCATACGAATTCCTACAGTGTTTGTATTTGCTGTTAATATGTCAGGTACTATATCTTTCTTTTCTAAAATTATTGTTAAAGGTCCTGGAAAGAAGTTTTGCATTATTTTATATTCTAATTTTGAAATATTTTTTGCAACTTGATTCACCATTTCTATATTGCTAACTAATAGGCTTATAGGCTTGTTTAGTGGTCTTTGTTTTACTTCATAAAGTTTTTTTATAGCTTCTTTGTTTAATCCATTTGTTCCTATACCATATACTGTTTCTGTTGGGAATATTACTATTCCACCTTCTTTTATTATTTTTGCTGGTATTTTTAATTCTTCATAATCTAATTTATTTTCTAAATTTATATACTTTTCCAATTATATCACTTCTTTCTATAATAAGCAGTAACTCTAATAATTAGAGTACTGCTTTATTGTTTAAATAATTTTATTTGCTAATGTATATTGATTTTTGTATAAATATCTATTGGTTATATAAGTAACAACTCCAAAAATAGCTCCTGTTATTACAAGTCCAATATATACATTCAAGGAATTTAGTAAAATTCCAAGGATTACAATTATTGCTATATTAATCATAGATAATATTACTGGAAATACTAAATTTAGATTTTGTTTTACAACTGCATATTCTGTATCCCATTCTAGTTTTGGCCTTTTTAAGTCAATAATTATCATCAAAATACTTTGTAATATTCCCATTATTGTTGCAACTATAAATAGCAATATGAATGTTAGTATAGGTAAATGTAATAAATATTGTGCTATTATCATTGTTATTAAAATTGTTATTATATTCATTATTATATTTGGTGTTATTTTATAAATATATTGTTTATATAGTGAAACTGGTATATATTTCATAAATACAGCATTTCCACCATCTCTTGATATTGCTGTTATTGAAATATATATGAACATAGTAAAAAATTGTATTATTCCAAGTATTATGCATACTACAAGAAATGAATTTGTTTGCATTGTATGTAGCATATTTATTAGTTCTTGCAATCCTCCTGTACCACTTTCACTATTTATTCCTGCAAATACAATTGCAATCATCATAATAGGTATTAAAATTGCAGGGACTAGACATTGCATTAAAAATATAGGATTTCTCATTAATATTTTAAATTCTTTTCCAATATAGCTTTTATATAGTTTGCTGTTTTCATATTCTTTTTGGTTTATTGCCTTATTAGATTTTTTAGCACCTCCACCAAAAAGATTTCCTATTAATCCTTTAAAATAGATTTTTTGTGCAATTAGCATATATATAATAAATCCTATTACTGTAAGTCCTATTGTTTTTAGAACTTCGATAATTGCTGTATTTAATGAGGTCGCTGTTAAAGCATTTATTAAATAATCTAGTGTTGGAAAATATCCTTTGACTAATTCTATCATGCCATTTGCTTGTAATACCATTTGTGCCATTTCTTCACTAGACATTTCTTCGTTCATTCCGCTGGTTGATATTGATACTGCTATTACAATTGCTAAAAGTATAATTGTTGCTATTAATTGAAATCTATTTCTGTTTTTTGTAATTTTTGCGAAACTCATTATAAACATTACAACTATGCTAATTAATAATACTGGTAATATTGGTATTAAAACTGTTGCAATTATCATTAAAATGTAAAAGGTAAAATTTGCATTTGTCAATATTCCATAAAGTGTAAGTGGTATTATTCCTACTAAAAATATTATTAAATATTCTGTAATTAGCATTACATTTGTTCTTGCAAATATTATTTGATATGGTTTTAGTGGTAATGGTAATAAATATTCATTATCTTTTGTGAAGTATAGGATATTAATACTTGAAAATATTGTTTGAATTGCTGTTATTGCTAATACCATAAATAAAATCATTCCAACAAATACAGTTTCTTGTTGTATCATTTTTAAACCATCAATTATATTATAGCTAAAAAATATTATAATTCCTGCAAGGTATATAAATAATATAGCGTACAATATTTTTGATGCGATTTTGCTTTTTCCATTATTTGAAATTCCCATTCCTGAACTCATATTAGAAAAGGAATTTTTTAGAAATATTTTTGTTAGTTTTATTACTTTATTCATCTTTTTCAACCTTTCTTCCTTTCCCCTACTACTTTTCTGTAATTTCTAAGAATAGTTCTTCTAAAGAAGCTTGTTCTTTAAATTTTTGTTTCATTTCTTCAAAAGTTCCTACAAATACTAATTTTCCATTATTTATTATTCCTACCCTATCACATAATTTTTCTGCAACTTCTAATACATGTGTTGAGAAAAATACTGTTTTTCCAGATTTACTATGTTCTCTCATCATTTCTTTTAAATCAAATGATGATTTTGGGTCAAGTCCTGTCATTGGCTCATCTAGTATCCAATTTTTTGGTTCTGAAAGTAATGCTCCACATATTACTATTTTTTGTCTCATACCATGAGAATAACTTTGTATTTGATTATTTAGTTCATTATATATTTCAAATTTTTTAGTTAAACTTTCAATTTTTTCTTTTCTCTTATTTGCTGGGATATCATAAACATCTGCCATAAAATTTAAATATTCAATTCCTTTTAGTTTTAAAAACATATCTGGATTATCTGGAACAAATCCAAAATTTTTCTTGGCTTCTAAGGCCTGAGTTTTTATATTTTTTCCATCTATTAAAATTTCACCTTCATCTGCATCAAGAATTCCAGTAATCATTCTTATTGTTGTTGTTTTACCTGCACCATTTGGTCCTAAAAATCCAAATATTTCTCCATCTTTTATTTCTAAGCTTAAATTATCAACTGATTTTTTCCCTTTAATATATGATTTTGACACATTTTTTATTTCTATCATTTTGATCCCCCTATTTCAATTTTTAATAATTTTATATAATTGATAATACATTTTTTATATTAAAAAAGTCAATAGCTATTTCAAAATTTTCTTAAATAACTATTGACATAATGTAAATATTATATATCTACTTTTTCTAAATCCTTTATAGCTGGGTTATTTATATTTTTTCCTGTATAATCAAATCTAGACCCATGACATGGACAGTCCCATGTTTTATCTGCATTATTCCAATTTAAAATACAACCTAAATGTGTACATACGGGTTTAATTGCAAATACTTTTCCTTCTATATCTTTATATACTCCTACTTTTTCTCCATCAATTTCTAATATTTGTCCAGTTTCTTGTTTCATATTTTCTATATTTTCTTTACTACTTCCCTTCAATCTTTCTACTACAAGAGATTTAGCAGTCTGGCTAACCATATTTTTTACTTCATCTTTATTTACAGTTGGATTTACTCTTGTTGCTTTAAATACTTCTTCATATTCATTTTCTTTTCCTGTAATTTTATCTGTTATAATCCTTGCAGCAACATTTGAAGAAGTCATTCCCCATTTGTTAAATCCTGTTCCTACATAAATATTTGGTAATATATTTGAAAATTCTCCTATATATGGGATTTTATCTAATGTAATACAATCTCTTGTACTCCAATGATATTTTATTTCACAATTAGGATACCATTCTTTTGCTTTTTCTTCTAATAATCCATAACTATCTTTGTATTCTATATTCTCACCTGTTTTATGGTCAAGTCCTCCTAATAGTAAGATTTCTTTTCCATCATCAATTGCTGTTCTAAAAGAATAAATTGGAGATTGTATATTTATATACATTCCATCAAAAAGTTTTGTTTTTGCATCGATACCAATTACATAAGATGAGCTTTGGTACATTTTAGCAAAATATATTCCAGGGAAGTTTATGAATGGATATTGTGTTGCAATTACTACATATTTTGCCTTAATTTCATTATTTTTTGTATAACAAATATATCCATTTCCTTCTTTTTTAATATCATAACATGTTGTATTTTCAAATATTAATCCTTTATTTTCTTTGATTTTATTTACTAATCCACTTATATATTTTATTGGATTAAATTGTGCTTGATTTTGGAATTCTATGCCTGATACAATATCAAATGGTAATGGTGAGTCCTCTATTTTTCTTGCTTCAATATCTAATTCTTCTAATGCTTTAATTTCTTCTTCTATTTTTGCTATTTCACTTGTATTTGTTGTATATACATTGCTAGTTTGCTTTTTAAAGTCACATTCGATATTATTTGTACTTATTATTTTTTCTATATTTCCTATTGCTTTTTGATTAGCTAAATAATATTTTCTAGCAAAATCTTTACCATATTGATTTAGTAAATAGTGATAAATCAAACCGTGCTGACTTGTTATTTTTGCAGTTGTATGTCCTGTAACTTTACTTGCAATTTTATCTCTTTCTACTAATACTACTTTATATCCATATTTGCTTAAGTAATATGCTGTACTAATTCCAAAAATTCCTCCACCTATTATACATATTTCACTTTCTATATTTTTATCTAATGTAGAAAAGTTTTCTATTTTATTTTCTTTTAACCATAATGAATTCATCTTAATTCCTCCATATTATTAATATGAAAAATTAAGAGAATTTTATACAATAATTTAAAATGTTTGTAAAATTTGATAATGACAAATTTATAGATTTTCTATTTCTTCCTTTGTTAAATTAGTTATTTTTATTATTGTTTCTATATCAATTCCTTCTTCTTTCATTTTCTTAGCATTTTCTTTATTTTTATCTTCAAGGCCTTCATTATAATAAGCTTCTTTTAAAGACTTTTCATCTCTTATTGCTTTTTCTCTTAATTCTGCTAATATCCTTACTTCTTCATCTGCACTTAAGGTATTTAATTTTTCTTTTGCTTGTTTCATATTTTCGTTTCTTTCCATATAACCTGTCACCTCTTTACTTTCTGGATTTTCTAAAAAACTTAACCATTCTAATAGTTTTTCTTC
>CALXXH010000039.1 GCA_944392635.1 uncultured Clostridia bacterium
AGGAATCTCAAAAATCAAGAAACAAAGTCAGTTTAGGATTTTAATGAAGAGAAATCCTACTAAAAATTTATGCTATCCATACATAAGTGAAAAATTGACGTATTATGTAAAATATGCTATACTATATATAGTGTAGTCCAATAGGATTATATGTGCAAAACCTCGTGTTTGCAGTATTCCAGTCAACAGTTTTAAAAAAAAATTTTGGAGGTATCAGTATGAAGATTTGGAATCGGCTTTTTGGAAAGAACAACGAAAAGGTAAAGGAAGCTAATCTTCCGACACCTATCACACCAGAGGAGGAAACCCTTGCTCCTGCACCTTATGATTATGGTCTTGATGAGCTCGGAATTTTCCTTAGTAGCAGAGATTATGGTTGGACCGCCCCTGACAAGAGTCATAAGAAGGTTATTCTTACTAATCCTCTTGACTGCAAGGAAAAAATTTGCCTTATGGGAATGGTTTCAGCATGGAGAGGCACAGGTCACACTGAATGGGAAGTTATTCTTGGAGGATGGTTTATTCTGGCAGTGCTTGATGCGATTGAGAAGAATGTCAATGAGGCAGACATTACTAATCTGTTCAACCGTGATTTTCTTGCCTCTCGTGACCGTGTATTTACACAGGCTCAGGTGTATGAACACCTCATCAAGTGGTTCGATATCGTTGAAGAAACGGACGAAGTACTGAAGTTGAGAATCCACATCTAACAAAACCAAAAAAGAAAAATTTATTTTCTTTTCCTTGAAAAAGGTTTCTTTTTTTATAATTTTATTACAATTTATCAAAATTATAATATACTTTAATAAAATGATTTTGGAGAGTTCATAGCAACTCTCCTTTTAAAATATACATTATTTTATAAAAAATTTTTAAAAAACTATTGACAAAGATAAAAATAAAATATAAAATAAGAACAACAAAAGCGAACAAGAATTCGAAAAACAAACATTTGAATAAAATAATGATAAGGAGTGATAAAAATGAATATAGTAAAAAAACAAGTAAATCTAAAAAGAAGTATAAAAAGTGAGCTAGAAAGACATCCAGTACCAATATTAGGCAAAGATTATAGAGTAAAAATAATATACAGAAATACAAAAATAATTGAACTAGATGTTGAAGGTAAGAATATTATAATATCACTTCCTAATCAATATAAAAAAGTAGAAAACACAAAAGTATTAGACTTAGCAATTGATAAAATGTATGAACAAATAGCAAAAGTAGAGATAGAAAGAGCAATGGAAAAAACAAGAATAATGCTAGGATTTGCACCAGAAGAATATGAAATTATGAAGATAAAATCATTAGGAAAATGTGAAAATGGAAAAATAACAATTCATCCTGAAGTTGTAAAATATAAAAGAGAAATCATAGATTATATAGTATTACACCAATATTGTCACTTAAAATATAAAACTCATTCAAAATCTTTCTATAAATTATTAGAAAAATATGAGCCAAACTATAAAAGATGTGAAGAAGAATTATTAAATATATAAAAACATGAGAAATATATAAAAACACATTTGTAAAATTAAAAGGAAACAAATGTGTTTTTTTGATATAAATATTGAATAATATAGGGCTTGACAAAAAGTAAAAAATGAATTAAACTATATATTTAGTTAGGAGGCTAACAAAATGGAAGAAGAATATGAAATAGGAAAACAAATACAAATGTTGTCAAGGAAGATCAAAAGAAAAATGGACGAAACTTTTCTTGAATATGGAATAACAGGTGGTCAGGCATTTATGTTAAAATTCATACATGAAAAATCAATAAATGGAAAAGTTCATGCAAAAGATATAGAAAATGAATTTGATATGAGAAGACCTACTGTGACTGGAATATTACAATTAATGGAACAAAACAAATTAATTGAAAGAAAAGCAGAAGGAAAAGATGCAAGATTAAAAGATATAGTAATTACCAAAAAAGGAATGGAAATAGTTAAAAAAATAGATTTAAATGTTAAAGAAGTTGAAAAAAAGTTGGTTAAAGACATATCAAAAAATGAGATTCAAACATTTTTAACAATAATAGGTAAATTGTCAAAAAATATGTCATGAAATTAGATAAAAAATAATATATGAATAAAGTTTTTATAGTGGGCAAATAAAGATGTGTCTTCATATGGACAAAAATGTCCAAACGGAAACGTCCCCAATAGGACATAAGAAAGGAGAAGAAAATGTTTAAGAAATTAGCAAAATATGTTAAAGAATACAAAAAGTCAGCTATTTTAACACCTATATTTGTAGTATTAGAAGTAGTAATGGAAGTTATAATTCCACTATTAATGGCAAAAATTATAGATGTTGGAATACAAAATGGTGATGTAAAATACATCCTAGAAGTAGGAGGATTATTAATAGTTTCTGCAATATTATCACTAACATTTGGAATGTTATCAGGTAGATTTGCAGCAAAAGCATCAGCAGGATATGCTAAAAATTTAAGAAAAGAAATGTTTCATAAAGTCCAAGATTATTCTTTTGAAAATATAGACAAATTTTCAACATCAAGTTTAGTAACTCGTATGACAACAGATGTAACAAATGTGCAAATGGCTTTTCAAATGATTATAAGAATATTAGTAAGAGGGCCAATAATGATGATATTTGCGCTATTAATGGTAATATCAATAAGTGCAAAATTATCATTAGTATTTTTTGTAGCAATACCTGTTTTAGGTTTTATCCTATTTTATATAGCAAGAAAAGCACATCCTAATTTTGAAAAAGTATTCAAAAAATATGATAAGTTAAACAGAGTAGTACAAGAAAATGTAAGTGCAATAAGAGTAGTAAAAGCATATGTAAGAGAAGACCATGAAAAAGAAAAATTTAAAGAAGTAAATGGAGAAGTATATTCATATTTCAAGAAGGCAGAAAAAATTATTGCATTTAACGGACCAGTTATGCAATTTACAATATATACTTGTATATTATTAATTTCATGGATAGGTTCACAACTAATTGTTGGTGGAGAAATGGGAACTGGACAATTATCTAGTATTATCACATATGCATGGCAAATATTATCAAGTCTTATGATGTTATCATTTGTATTTGTTATGATAATTATGGCGCAATCATCAGCAGAAAGAATTTTAGAGGTTATAGAAGAAGAACCAACATTGAAAAATAAAGAAAAAACAGTTAAAGAAGTAAAAGATGGTTCAATAAAATTCGAAAATGTAAGTTTTAGATATAGTGATGAGCAAGATGAAAATGCCTATGCACTGGAAAATATCAATTTAGATATAAAACAAGGTGAAACAATAGGAATAATCGGAGGAACAGGAAGTTCTAAATCAACTCTAGTTCAACTAATACCAAGACTTTATGATGTAACAAAAGGTTCTGTTAAAGTTGGTGGAGTTGATGTAAGAGATTATGATATTGAATCTTTAAGAGACGAAGTAGCAATGGTTTTACAAAAAAATGTATTATTCTCAGGAACTATTGCTGAAAACTTAAGATGGGGAAAAAAGGATGCTGATCAAGAAGAGTTAGAAGAAGTATGTAAATTAGCTCAAGCAGACGGATTTATTAAAGAATTTCCAAGCAAATATGATACAGTATTAGATCAAGGTGGAACAAATGTGTCAGGAGGACAGAAACAAAGAATTTGTATTGCAAGAGCAATATTAAAACAACCTAAAATCTTAATACTAGATGACTCAACAAGTGCAGTAGATACAAAAACTGATAGCTTGATTAGAAAAGCATTTAGAGAAAAAATACCAAATACAACAAAAATAATAATTGCACAAAGAGTTTCATCAATTGAAGATGCAGACAAAATAATTGTTTTAAATGAAGGAAAAATTGATGGAATAGGAACATCAGAAGAACTATTAAAAACAAACGAAATATATAGAGAAGTATATGAATCACAAACGAAAGGAGGAGATGAAGATGCAGAATAAAAAAACAGGAAAAGCAAAAACAATAAAAAGACTTTTAAAATATGTAACAAAAGGATATAAATTCCAATTAGTTGTAGTATTAGTAAGTATTATAATAAGTGCATTAGTTGGAGTTTTAGGAGTACAATTCATAAAATACTTAATAGATGACTTCATCACACCACTTTTGGGTGAGCAAAATCCAGACTTTACAGCATTATTAAATGTAATAATGGCAATGGGAGTAATATATTTAGTTGGAGTAATTGCAACATACACATATAACAGATTAATGGTAAATATCTCACAAGGAGTATTAAATAAAATCCGTGGTGAAATGTTTGACCATATGCAAAAACTTCCAATAAGATATTTTGATAGTCGTTCACATGGTGAAATAATGAGTACATATACAAATGATGTTGACACATTAAGACAAATGCTTAGTCAAAGTATTCCACAAGTATTTTCAGCATGTATTTCAATGATATCAGTTTTAGTAGCTATGTTTGCTACAAATATATATCTAACACTAGTTGTACTTGCAATGGTAGTTTTGATGGTATTTGTATCAAAATATCTAGGGGGAAATAGCTCAAGATTTTTCGTTAAACAACAAGAAGATATAGGAAAAGTAAATGGATATATTGAAGAAATGATGGAAGGACAAAAAGTTGTTAAAGTATTTAATTATGAGGAACAATCTAAAAAGAGATTTGATGACTTAAATGAACAATTATGTGATAGTATGACAAAAGCTAATATGTATGCAAATATTTTAATGCCTTGTATTATGAATATAGGAAACATAGGATATGTATTAGTTGCAGTAATTGGAGGGATTTTATCAGTTAATGGAATATTAACAATAGGAAGTATTGCAGCATTCTTACAATATGTAAAAGCATTTACAAACCCACTAGGTCAAGTATCTCAACAAATGAATTCAATAATTATGGCACTAGCAGGAGCAGAAAGAATATTTGACTTATTAGATGAAGATGTAGAACCAGATGAAGGATATGTTACATTAGTTAATGCAAAAATGGAGAATGGAAAAATTGTAGAAAGCAAAGAAAGAACAGGAATGTGGGCATGGAAACATCCACATAAAGATGGAAGAATAACATATACAAGACTTCGTGGGCAAGTTGAGTTTGAAAATGTACAATTTGGATATGAAGAACATAAAAGAATATTACATGATATATCACTTTCTGCAAAAGAGGGTCAAAAAGTATCATTTGTTGGAGCAACAGGAGCAGGAAAGACTACAATTACCAACCTTATAAACAGATTCTATGACATTCAAGAAGAAAAGATTAGAAAGGATAAACGAAATATAAGAAAAATTAAAAAAGATGACTTAAGAAGATCATTGGGTATGGTACTTCAAGATACAAGTCTATTTACAGGAACAATAAAAGATAATATAAGATATGGAAAACTAGATGCAACTGATAAAGAAGTAATTGAAGCAGCAAAACTTTCAAATGCAGATAAATTTATAAGACATCTTCCACATGGATATGATACAATGATTACAGGAAATGGAGAAGGTTTATCACAAGGTCAAAGACAGCTACTTTCAATTGCAAGAGCAGCATTAAATAATCCACCAGTTTTAATATTAGATGAAGCAACATCAAGTATAGATACAAGAACAGAAAAAATTGTTCAAGATGGAATGGATAAATTGATGAAAGGAAGAACAGTTTTTGTAATTGCACATAGACTTTCAACAATTAAAAACTCTGATTTAATTATGGTATTAGAACATGGAAGAATTATAGAAAGAGGAAATCATAATGAATTAATTGCTCAAAAAGGAACATATTATGGACTTTATACAGGAGCAATTGAGATTGATTAAAACAGCTTTTAGAATAGAATAAAATTTTTATAAATAAACCAGGAGAAGGAAATTTGAAATATCAAAAATCCTTCTCCTGGTTTGTTTCACATCTTACAAGAAATAAGATATACCATGCTCATCAAGAAAGTCTTTTACCTCTTGCTTTACTACTGGTGTAGTACCAGAAACAAAACTGAGTTTTTCCTCACCAGTAATAGCTGCGACATCATTTCCCATAAGATCTTTAATCACTGTGCCGTTTTGATGCGATGAATAAGTATACTTTTCTTCATCATTAAAAAACATAAAACTATCCTTTCTGCTTATACATAAGCCAAAACAAGAGTATTACTACTCTTCAACACACCACCTAGGTGGCTAAAGTTAAATACTAATATAACATAATATGTATAAATTGTCAAAAAATAAAAATATGTAATAACTTGTATAAAAGTGTATAAAATAGTATAATATTGATAGTTGGAAAATAAAATGTGAGATAAATAAAATCTAACGGGGGAAATATTTTAATGGAAGATAAAACAAATTTAGGAAAAGTATTAATATTATCTTGTGGCACAGGTGGAGGACATAATTCAGCAGCAAAAGCAATTAAAGAATGTTTAATAGAAAAAGGAGTAAATGTAGATTTTATAGAATATCTAGATATCATTAATCCTAAAATAAGAAACAAAGTTAATAATTTATATATAAAATCAACTAAGGCAAATGGAAAGATATTTAAAGTAGTATATAAACTAGGAGAAATTTATCAAAAAACAAATTTGAAATCACCAGTATATGCTTTAAATTTCTTAAATAAAAATAGATTATATAAATACATAATAGAAAATAACTACAAATATATTATAACAACACATCTATTTGCAGCACAAACATTAACTGCAATAAAAAAAGAACATAAAATAAAATTTATGGAAGTTGCAACAGATTATGTATGTATTCCATTTTGGGAAGAAACAAATCCAGACCACTTCATAATACCATGTATAGATTTACAAGAAGACTTTATAAAAAAAGGAATAGATAAAGAAAAACTATTACCTTATGGAATTCCAACAGCAAAAACATATAGAGAAAAATATAATAAAGAAGACTGTAAAAAAGAATTAGGACTAGATACATCAAAAAAATATGTATTAATACTTACAGGAAGTATGGGTTTTGGAAATGTAGAAGAAATGTTAAAAGAATTGAATAAAAACATAAAAGATGTAACATTTATTATTTCTACTGGTCATAATTCTAAATTATTAAAAGTTTTAAGTGACAAGTATAAAGAAATAGAAAATGTAATAATATTACCATTTACAGATAAGATAAGTCAATATATGAAATGTAGTGAAATAATATTAACAAAACCAGGTGGATTAACAACAACAGAAATAGCTACACTTAGGAAACCTTTTATACATACAATGCCAATACCTGGATGTGAAAACTATAACGCACAATTTTTTAAAGAAAGAAAAATGTCAATAAGTTGTGATTCAATAAAGGAAGTAGTTAAAAATACAAAAGAACTTTTGGAAAATAAAGAATTACAAGAAGATATGATTAAAAATCAAGAAAAATATATTAGTCAAGATACTTGTGAAAAAATATCTAATATAGTTATTAAAGAAATAGAATTAGGGGAAGATTATGAGAACTAGTGAAGGAATAAAAAAATTTGAAGAATTAGATTTACGATATATAGATGAAAATGAAAACATAATAAACTTGTGGCAACCACTTGAATTTAATATTGATAAAGATTATGAGTATATATGTAAGGATAAAATATTTTCTTTTGCTTCAAATTTAATATATTATGGTATTGCATATCCTATTTTAAAATTACTTACAAAAGTAATATATGATTTAAAAATAGAAGGAATGGAAAATATAAAGGATATTAAAAGTGGGGCAATAAGTGTTTCAAATCATGTACTATTTCTAGACTGTGCAATGATAGGGCTAGCGTATGGAAGTAAGAAAATATATTATACAACACAAGAAGAAAGTTTCAAAATTCCTTTTGTAAGAAAATTAATAAAGTTATTAGGGGCAATTCCAATACCACAAAATATAAATAACAAAAAATATTTTTTAAAAGCAATGGATGAAACATTAAATGAAGGAAATATTGTTCATTTTTATCCAGAAGCAGCTTTATGGCCATATTGTGATAGAATAAGAAAGTTTAAAAATGGAGCATTTGATTTGGCTGTAAGAAATAATGTACCAATTATTCCAATTGTATTTAAATTTAGAGAAGCAACTGGAATTAGAAAAATATTTAAAAGAAAAAAAGATGTAACCTTAAAAATATTAAAACCAATCAAGTGTGAGGAAAAAGGAAATACAAAACAAAAAGTTGAGGATTTAAAAGAAAAAGTATCTTTAGAAATGAAGAGAGTATTAAAATAAAAATGAATTAATAATAGGAGTAATTATGGAAGCACCAATAAAAAAGAATCAAGAATATATTGTAGATATAATAGATAGTGGATTTGAGGGAGAAGGAATAGCTAAAATTGATAATTTTACAATATTTATACCAAATGCAATAAAAGGAGAAAAAATGAAAATTTTAATAGTAAAAGTATTATCTTCACATGCATTTGGAAAAGTTATAGAAATTATTAAAAAATCAAATAAAAGGGTAGAAAGTGATTGTGATACATATAAAAGATGTGGAGGATGTAATTTAAGACATATAGAATATGAAGAAACATTGAAGATGAAACAAAATGCTCTGCAAAGTTTAGTAAATAAAACTTTAAATAAAAAAGTACAAGTAGAAGAAACACTTGGAATGCAAAATCCATATTTTTATAGAAATAAAGCTCAATATCCAGTAGGAATTGATAAAGATGGAAAACCACAAATAGGAGTTTTTGCAAATAGAACACATGAAATTATTCCAATAAAAAAATGTTTTATACAAAATGAAAAGAGCGAAGAACTAGCAAAGTTTGTATTTAATTGGATTATAAAAAATAATATTAGTATATATGATGAAAAAACTAGAAATGGTTTAGTAAGGCATATTGTTACTAAAATAGGAATAAAAACAAATGAAATAATGTGTATAATTGTTATAAATGGAGATAAGATTCCAAAAGAAAATGAGTTAGTAAAAGAGATATTAAGTAATTTCCCAAATGTAAAAACGATTGTGAAAAATATAAATACTAAAAATACAAATGTGATTATGGGAAAAGAGAATATTAATTTATATGGTGATGGATATATTGAAGATATATTAGGAGAATATAGATTTAAAATATCACCATTATCATTTTATCAAGTAAATCCAATTCAAGCAGAAAAATTATATAATATTGGCGTACAAGCAGCTAAAATATCAAAAGATGATATAGTATTTGATTTGTATTGTGGAATAGGAACGATTTCTTTGTTTATGTCAAAATATGCTAAAAAAGTGTATGGCATAGAGATTGTGGAAGAAGCAGTAAAAGATGCAAGAGAAAATGCTTTGAAAAATAATGTTGAGAATACAGAATTTATTGCTGGTGATGTAGAAGAAGTTTTAGATGAATTAATAAATGAAAAAAATATAATTCCAGATATAGTAATGGTTGATCCACCAAGAAAAGGTTTAGA
>CALXXH010000040.1 GCA_944392635.1 uncultured Clostridia bacterium
TCAAGTGCAATAAAATATGCAAGAATAGGATATTTAATGAAAATGGTAGAAGCAGCAGTAGAAGAACACCCAGAAGTTCCAGTTGCAATTCATTTAGACCATGGACCAGATTTTGAAACAGCAAAAATGTGTATAGATGCAGGTTTTACATCTGTTATGATTGATGGTTCAAAATATGATTTTGAAGAAAATGTAGCTCTAACTAAACAAGTTGTAGACTATGCACATTCAAAAGGAGTTGTGGTAGAAGCTGAACTTGGAAAATTAGCAGGAATTGAAGATGATGTAAATGTAGATGCAAAAGATGCAATGTATACAGATCCAGAACAAGCTGAAGAATTTGTAAAAAGAACAGGTTGTGATTCATTGGCAATTGCAATTGGTACAAGTCACGGTGCATATAAATTTAAAGGAGAAGCAAAACTTAGATTTGATATTTTAAAAGAAATTAAAGAAAGAATACCAAATACACCAATAGTATTACATGGTGCATCAACAGTAATTCCAGAACTAGTAGAAATGTGTAATAAATATGGGGGAGATATACCAGGTGCAAAAGGTGTGCCAGATGAAATGTTACATGAAGCAAGTATTTCTGGAGTATCTAAAATTAATGTAGATACAGATTTACGTTTAGCAATGACTGCAGCAATTAGAAAAGTATTTGCAGAAGAACCAAATGCTTTTGACCCAAGAAAATATTTAAAACCTGCAAGAGAATTAATTAAAGAAACAGTAGAACATAAAATGAAAGATGTATTTGGTTCTAGTAACAAAATATAGGTGAACAATATAAAAAATCAAAGAAAATTAAAAAACAAGAAAAATAGAAGGAATTAGGGAGCACCTAATTCCTGTTCTTTTCTTTCATAGCCTGGTTCATTCTTCGTTCTGCATCTTTTTTAGCTATATCTTGTCTTTTATCATACAATTTTTTACCTTTACCAACACCAAGTTCTATTTTAACAAAACTACCTTTAAAATACATAGAAATAGGGACTAAACTATAACCTTTTTGTTTAGTCAATCCAATTAATTTATTAATTTCCCTTTTATTTAATAAAAGTTTTCTATTTCTTAAAGGATCTTTATTAAAAATATTACCATGTTCATAAGGACTAATATGCATACCAACAATAAAAACCTCACCATTTTTTATAATTGCATAACAATCCTTCATATTAACTTTTCCACTTCTAATAGATTTAATTTCTGTACCTGATAAAACAATACCTGCTTCTAATTTATTTTCAATTGTATAATTATGATATGCAGTTGGGTTTTTAGCAATCAATTTTGTATTCATAATATAACCTCATTTCAATTTTTCTAAATTATATCATAAAATACAAAAATATAGAATACCATATGTAAAATTGTATAGGAAATAAACTTTAAATTTAAAGAAGACATCCTATACAAAACAATTAGAAAAGTATAAATTAATCTTTATCATCATAATTTGAAGAACGCATTTGCATTGAATAGTACCAAACAAGTGCAACTATTGCAATTGCAGCTATACCTATAATAAGCCAAGTCCAAGTAGTAGCATTCATTCCCATTAATGTAGAACCTTCTGCATTAGTTCTTGTAGCAGTATAATTTCCAGTCATAGAATTTGTAGTAGTTCTAGTTTCATTATTAGTATCTTTTGCAGTATTATGATTATCACCATTATCTCTTATATCATTCATAACATTATTTGCTTTATTTTCTACTGAATTAGTAGCACCTTTAACACCATTTGCAATACCATTTGCTGCACCTTCAACTGCATTTTCAGCACCACCTACAACATTTCTAACACCTTCTGCTGCATCATTTAACATGTCATTTGCAAAACAAACAGAAAAAGAAAGAATAGCTGCTATAAAAACACTTAAAATAATAGCTAATTTCTTGTTCATAATAAATCCTCCTATAAAAAATTGATATAACATTATTAAATGAAATACTAATTATAGTATGAAAAAAATAGAATATAAATATACATGTCAAAAAATGTTAGAAAAAATTACAATAAAAAAGTTATACAAATTTTAATAAAATGTATAACCTTTATAATATATAAATATAATACTAAAATTATTTCTTCAATCTAATTAAAATTGCTATTGCAAGTAAAATTAATAAAACACCAATAACAATAATTAAAATATTAAGAATATCTGCTAAACTAAGCTCTGAAGAAGATGTAGAAGTAGTACTAGTTACATTTGCTGATGAAGTAGTATCGGCAGTTGATGTATTACTACCAGAAGTAGAATTATATGCACTAGCATTACTTGAACTACTATTTGTATTTGATGTATTTGTATTAGTAGCATTAGTTGTATTAAGAGCACTAGATATATCATTGTCTGTTGTATCAGTAGTATTTGTATCATCTGCTGAAGAATTATCAGCAGTTAAATCACTAGAAGTATCTGTATTATCAACTAAATTCAAATCAACTGCATAACAAATATTATAAGTAAAAATAAATAAAAATATCCCCATTAAAATAACTGATTTTTTTAATTTTGACATATTGATTACCTCCATCATTTGTTATTAAATTACTTCTATAATAATATCAAAACAATAAAAAAATGTCTAGTAAATATTAAAAAATTATTAAAAAAGTGACAAATAAGAAAAAAAGTGGTAAAATAGTAAAGAATTAATTTGGAAATAAAAAGGAAAAGACATGGGGGAGATTATGATTAAAAAAACAACTAAAGATAAAATAATAGATTATATTTCATATTTCTTTATATATTCATGCTTGGGATGGATTATAGAAACAATCTATGCCTTTATTATACATGGTCATTTTGTAAAAAGAGGATTTCTATTTGGACCACTTTGTCCAATTTATGGATTTGGAGCAGTAATATTATTACTAGTAACTAAAAAAATGTATGGAAAACCATTCCAAAAATTTTTAATTGCAACAATATTATTCACACTATTTGAATATATTGTTTCACTCCTATTAGAAGTTGTGTTTGGACTAAGATGGTGGGATTATTCAAATGATTTCTTAAATATCCAGGGCAGAGTAAGCTTGATGTATACTATCTTTTGGGGAATAATTGGATTAATAATGTTAGAAAAAGTTCATCCATTGATAGAAAACTTAATACAAAAAATAGAAGTTAAAATAAGCAGAAATATTAAGACAATAATAGTATATGTATTAATTGGAATTTTAATACTAGATTTTGTATTATCTAGTTTAAAATATTTAAAAATTTTTTAATTAAGAAAGGGGAATACATATGAATGATATAGTATCATATTTGTTCAATACAAATGCAATTCGCTTTTGTGAAGAAAACAAGCCATTTTGGTATACATCAGGAAAAATAGGCCCATATTTCATAAACACACATTTTGTGTATGGAGATGAGGAAGACGCAGTAAATTTATTAAGTTATATAGATGAAGCATTAGCAAATCATGAAACATTACCTAAAAAAGTGTTTGAAAAAGTATATAAACAATATCAAGAAAATGAAATATATAAAAATGTGATTAATATTATGAAAAAATATATAGAAGAAAATGTTGATATGAATTCTATTGATTACATATCAGGAGGAGAGAGAAGAGATTGGTTCTTCTCAAACATGTTAGCATATTTATTCAAAAAACCACATATTTCAATATATAAAGATTTATCAGCAGTAGTTAGTGACAGTAATTTTGAAGAAACTAAAAAAGCAGAAAATATTGAAGGTAAAAAAGTATTACATATAGCAGATCTAATAACAGTTGCATCAAGCTATATAAGAGCATGGATTCCAGCAATAGAAAACTTAGGTGCAAAAGTCGTAGCATCATGTGTTGTAGTTGACCGTATGCAGGGTGGAAAAGAAAGAATAGAAGAAAAAGGTGTAAAATCTTTATCACTAGTTCAAGTAGATAAATCATTATTTAAAGAAGCTTTGAAATTAAATATTATTAATGAAAATCAAGAAAAAATGTTAGAAGGATTTTTTGAAAATCCAGATGAAACAATGAGAAATTTCTTAATAGAACATCCAGAATTTATAGAAAATGCACTAAATGCTGATGAAAAAACTAAAAAGAGAGCAAAACTTCTAGTAGAACAAGATTTATATAATTTAAATAAAATATAATTAAACAAAAAGTTATACATTAATAGTTTATAAAATAAAAACTAATTTTGTATAACTTTTTTATATAAATATATAATTTCCAGAAAATAACAAATCTCATTTTGTATAATTTCTATAAACTTTTTAGATGTTTCATTTACTGTACAAAAGGAGGAGATACAAGATGTTTTTATCAAGGTACCTTTATGGGAAAGTAATGGAAACAAATGCAAAGTTTGTTTCTTTATTACTTGGGAATGAAGAAGTAGAATTCCTGAAAAAATATGATGTAGAATATCATAAAAAAGGGGGAAGATACATCGTAAATTGTGATGAATTAAGAACTTTATTTTGTAACTGTTAATTAACATTTATGCAGTAAATGAAAGCGCTAATCATATTTTTGATAAGCAAATAAAAAGAAAGGCACAATAGTAATAATAAAAACTATTGCGCCTTTTAATAGTTATAATAAATTTTCCAACTCTTTTATTTTATCACGTAATTCTGCTGCTTTTTCGAATTCCATATTACTTGCATATTTAAGCATTTCATCTGTTAATTTATTAATTGTTTCTTTAATATCATCAGCTTTTTCTAATTTATATTCTACTTCGATATCTTCTACATTTGTTACTTTTATAGTATCTCTTACAGATTTTTTAATTGTTTTAGGAGTAATATTATGTTCTTTATTATATTCTTGTTGTATTTTTCTTCTACGATTTGTTTCAGTAATTGCTTTTTCCATACTATCAGTTAGTTCATCTGCATACATAATAACAGTTCCATCAGTATTTCTTGCAGCACGTCCAATAGTTTGAATTAAAGATCTTTCCGAACGAAGAAAACCTTCTTTATCAGCATCTAAGATGGCAACTAATGAAACTTCAGGAATATCTAAACCTTCTCTTAAAAGATTTATTCCAACTAAAACATCAAATTCACCTAAACGTAAGTTCCTTATAATCTCCATTCTCTCTAATGCCTTTGTTTCAGAATGCATATAAGTAACCTTGATATCTAAACTTTTCAAATATTCAGTCAAATCTTCTGCCATTTTCTTAGTTAGTGTAGTAACAAGAACTCTTTCTTTTTTCTCAACTCTTAATCTAATTTGTTCTAATAAATCATCAATTTGATTTGTAACAGGTTTAACTTCAATTTTAGGATCTAATAATCCAGTAGGTCTAATAATTTGTTCTACAACATTATCCTTGCTATGTTCTTTTTCATAATCTGCAGGTGTAGCACTAACAAATACAACTTGATTTAATCTTTCTTCAAATTCCTCAAATTTTAATGGTCTATTATCATATGCAGAAGGCAAACGAAAACCATAATCAATCAAAGATTTTTTTCTTGCATGGTCACCATTGTGCATTGCTCTTACTTGAGGAATTGTTGCATGTGATTCATCAATAAATAAAAGAAAATCATCTGGAAAATAGTCAAATAGGGTATATGGAGGGCTTCCTTCTGGTCTTCCACTAATATGTCTTGAATAATTTTCAATACCAGAACAAAAACCAGTTTCTTTCATCATTTCCATATCAAAATTAGTTCTTTCCTCAATTCTTTGAGCTTCTATTAATTTGTTTTGAGATTTGAAGTATTTAACTCTTTCTTCCATTTCTTGCTCAATTGTAACTAAAGCTCTTTCCATTTTAGCTTTTGTTGTAACATAGTGAGAGGCAGGGGAGATAAGTATATGTTTTCTAGAGCCAATTGATTTTCCTGTTAATGGATTTATTTCTGTTATCTTTTCAATTTCATCACCCCAGAATTCTACTCTTACAGCAGATTCAGCTTGGTCAGCAGGATAAATTTCTACAATGTCACCTTTAGCTCTAAAAGTACCTCTTTTAAAATCAATTTCGTTTCTAGTATATTGCATAGTAATTAATTTTTTTAATATTGAATCTCTTGATTTATTCATGCCAGGTCTTAGTGAAAGCATCATTTCTTGGTAGTCAACAGGATCTCCTAGACCATAAATACATGAAACAGAAGCAACTATAATTACATCTCTAGTTTCAAACAAAGAAAGAGTTGCAGAATGTCTTAATTTATCAATTTCATCATTTATAGATGAATCTTTTTCTATATATGTGTCTGAAGAAGGAATATAGCTTTCTGGTTGGTAATAGTCATAGTAACTAACAAAATATTCAACATTGTTTTCTGGAAAAAATTCTTTGAATTCACTATATAGTTGCCCTGCAAGAGTTTTGTTATGTGCTAAAACAAGAGTTGGTTTTTGTACTTGTTCAATAATATTTGCCATTGTAAAAGTCTTTCCAGAACCTGTAACACCAAGTAATGTTTGAAATTTTTTACCTTCTTTTATACCATTACTTAAGTATTCAATTGCTTTTGGTTGGTCACCTGTTGGTTTATAATCTGAATGTAATTTAAACATTTTAATCCTCCTTCAAATATCTTTTTAAAGTTCTAATTCATCATCTATAGTTTTTTCTTTTCTACCTAATTTTTGAATGATTTGTTGTATATGTTTAGGCTGTAATCCATCTCCAAAATTTATTCCATTAGTATTAGATATTTTTATTAATTTTTTAATTAAATTTTCATCATATGAATCAAACATTTCATCATCAATTATTACAAAGTCTTGTATATCACGATGTTCTTCTAAATATTTTTTTATTTCTATCCCTCTTTCATTATATATATAAGGAGTACAATCAACTAAAATCCCATAATTAAGTAATAATTGTTTTAATTCTTGAGCTTTTCTTTTATATCTCCAAGATGAAGTTAAAACAACTTTAGCTCCAGTTTCATCAATTGATTTTTTTAATAAAACTATTTTATTTACATCAACGTCATTTTCTATTCCTTTTATATTCATATCTTTTATTTTGTCAAAATACTCATCTGAATTTAAAACACCATCAACATCTAAAAATATAACTTTCAAAAAAACACTCCTTTTAATATTAGATATTCCTATATAGTATAACATAAAAACGCAATATATTAATTAAAAATAAGTAAATTTATAAAAAATCTTTTAATTTAATATACATTTATGATAAAATTATAGCATAAAGATAGAATAGGGGGAAGATGAATGATAAAAGCAATTATATATAAAAGTAAAACAGGACATACAAAAAAGTATGCAGAAATGTTAGGTGAAAAACTAAATATGCCATTTTATGAAATTAAAGAAGCTGAAAAAAAGCTAAATAAAAATGATGAAATAATATATTTGGGATGGATATGTGCAACTAGAATTGTTGGCTTAAATAAAATATTAAAGAAATATAAAGTTAATTGCTGTGGAGCTGTTGGAGCATATCCTAAAACAGATGAGAATGTGCAAAATATAAAAAACGCAAACAATATAAAAATACCTCTATTTTATATGCAAGGTGGAATTGATTACACTAAATTAAATAAGATATATAAAAAGCTTCTTCAAGCAATTGGAAAAACAATACAAAATAGTAGTGATAATGTAGATAAAGAAATAGTGGAAATGTTTGAAAAAGGCAAAAGTTTTGTTTGTGAAGAAAATTTAAAAGAGATTGAAGAATATTTAAAATAGAAAAATTAAATGTGAAACAACTTAGATAAAATCATAAAATTGTTTCACATTTTAATTTATTTTGTTAAAAGTTTATAAATATCTTTCTCTGTTATATAATCATATACATCTAATTTTTTACCTTTATTAGAAAGAGGAGCACTTATATATCCTTTATTAGTTAAATAAATTGGATAATTAAATGCATCTATAAAAAATTCTACATTTTCATTATCATTAGAATCATACCCATAACCTACTTGAGTCCATTCATCATGTTCATTTTTTGTATAAACTAAAATATATGGTCTATAGAATTTTTCAGGATCCATGATTTCAAAAGTAGCTAAATATATATTTTGAAATTCTACACCTTCTATATCAAATTTTTTGATATATTTAATATCTAACAATGTCATTTTTCTAGCATCTTCAGGCATATAGTTATAATCTTCTAATTTATTTACAGGTGTTGGATGATTACAGTTAATATAATATAAATTTACTGTATTTCCTAAATCATAATCTATATATGCCTTCATTTGTAATTTTCCCCATAGTTCAATTAAATTAGTATTTTTACTTTTTTTACTATGTTCTAATAATTTTTTCACATATAAATCTTCAAAAAAACTATAATCAATATCAGCAGGTGTTGCGAATCTACCTTTTCTATATATTTCTTGTAAATTAAATTCATATATTTTTTTACTTTTATTAGTTTTATCTATTGAATTAAATATTCCCATGTTTATATCTCCTTTTGTATTTTTAATTAGTATATCACTAATTTAAAAAAGTTTGCAAGATTTTTTATTAACATTTGTGTTGATATTTTGTATATAGTAATGTATAATATTGACATAAATTTATTACCGTTTAGGTTTATATAGATGTAACTTGTAGACAATAATTTGTTTTAGTTAAAGAGGAGGAGAATATGACAAATAATAAAAAGAAATGGTTAATACGGATAAGTGAAAAAAGAGAAAAAATAGCAAGAAAAGAAATCTATTTTATAGCAAGCTTCCTTATGTCATTATTTGCAATATGTATATTGTTTATAATTGAGGATGCAATTAAGCTCCACACAAATTTGCCTAAAATATTCATCATTATAGATATATTTGTTTTATCTATAATGACAATATCCATATTGATGATTATAATTTGGAATTTTATAAAAATATTTTTAATGTTGATACATGAAAATAAAGAGATTCTCTTATCAAATCATCTTGTTTTTGTACTATTAAGTGAGGAAGTTTTGGTAAAGTATTTATTTAACTATATAATAGCTTGTCCACTTTTGGTTTTGGCGATGATTATTATACTCATGTTAAGACTTAATTTTATTGTCATGTCAATACTTACAATAATATCTTTGATATTATTAGCAGTATTAGCAACAATTTTTCCAAAAAAAATTTCAACCTATTTCAAAAAGAAATTGTCATAACTTAGCTCTAGCACATGATTATATGTGCTAGAGCTATTACTAACATTTTTTTAAAATCCTTGCAAAATGCCGAAAATGTAATAAAATTAGTATGCCACTAATTTAAAATACTTTACAAGATTTTTTATTGATATTTTGAAGGTGATGATGTATAATATTTAACATAAATATTTTATTAATTAAATTTATATAGATGTAACTCGTAGACAATAATTTGTTTTAGTTAAAGAGGAGGAGAATAGTAATGACTAAATTAAAAGAATATTTGATACGGAAAAG
>CALXXH010000041.1 GCA_944392635.1 uncultured Clostridia bacterium
GCAGGAGAAGTATATGGAATAGGAAAAAATGACTATGGACAATTAGGAACAGGAGACAATACTGGGGCAAGTACATTTGTAAGATGTGAAGAATTAGAAAAATAAATAAACTATTTTAAGGCTAAGAAATTTATATTTTCTTGGTCTTTTTCTATAAATTTTCTTATTAAAGTTGCAAAATTTCACAAATAATCATATAATCTACAAAAAGAAGTTGGAGGAAAAAATGAAAAATATAACAGTAAAAGATATTTTAGAACTAACAAATGGTGAATTAATAACAGGAAATGAAGATTTTGAATGTGAAAATTTTTCAAAAGATACAAGACAAATAAAAGAAAAAGATACATATATAGGAATAAAAGGCGAGAAATTTGATGGAAGTGCTTTTTGGAAAGATGCACTTGAAAAAGGAGCTAAATGTGTAATTGTAGAAAATATAGACTTTTCAAAAGAAAGTTTAGATAATTTTAAGGATAAAATAATTATAAAAGTAGAAAGCACTTTTGATACTTTATATAAAATTGCTACATATAAAAGAGAGATAAATGATATACCAGTAGTAGCAATTACAGGTAGTGTTGGAAAAACAAGTACAAAAGACATGATAGCAAGTGTTGTTTCACAAAAATATAAGACCTTAAAAACAATAGGAAATAATAATAATAATATAGGACTACCATTTACAATTTTAAGATTAAAAGATGAAGAACTAATGGTACTTGAAATGGGAATGAACCATTTTGGAGAAATTAGTTTACTTAGTAAAATTGCAAAACCTAATATTTGTGTAATTACCAATATTGGAACATCACATATTGGAAATCTAGGTTCAAGAGAAAATATATTGAAAGCAAAACTAGAAATTTTAGATGGAGCAGAAAATCCAATTATAATTATAAATAATGATAATGACTTATTACATAAATGGTATTTGGAAAATAGAGATAATAAAAATATTATTACATTTGGTATTGAAAATGAAAGTGATATAATGCCAAAAAATTTAAAGCTATATCATAATGGAAGCGAATATGAGTGTAATATAAATGGAGAAAATGTTAAAGTAAAAGTACCTATAGCAGGAGAACATTTTGTTTTAAATGCATTATGTGCAACAACTGTTGGAAATGTTTTGGATATTAAGCCAAATAAAATATTGCAAGGAATAGAAAATGTAGAATTGACTAAAAATCGAATGGATGTTGTAGAAAAAAATGGTATTACAATAATAAATGATGCATATAATGCAAGTCTAGAATCAATAACAGCAAGTTTAAAATATTTGTTAACTTTTAAAAATAGTAGAAAAATTGCAATATTAGGAGATATTCTTGAGGTTGGGGAATATAATGAGGAATTACATAGAAAAGTTGGAAAAGAAGTAGTAAACCAAAAAGTAGATATATTAATTTGTTATGGAGAGGCTTCAAAATATATAGTGGACCAAGCTAGAAAAGAAGGTATGGATGAAGAGAACATATATTATTTTGAAGATAAAAATCAAATTTTGGATTTTCTAAAAGAAGAAATTAAAAAAGGAGATGTATTGTTATTTAAAGCTTCTAATGGAATGAGATTTTTTGATTTAGCAACAGAAATTGAAAAATTTTTATCCTAGAATGGTAAATTTATAAGTAACATTAGAAGTTTTATATAAATAATTAGCCAAAAAGTTCTAAATTGAACATTGCATATACTTGATTAAAGGAGGTAAATAATAGCTAACTAAAATATTAAAACAAAAAAGAAAGGATTTGAGTATATGAGTAAAATAAAATTAGGTGTTATTTTCGGGGGAATGTCAACCGAAAATGAAGTTTCAGTTGCGTCAGCAACCTCTATTTTAAATAATTTAGATAGAGAGAAGTATGAAATTTATCCAATTTATATAGGAAAAGATGGAATATGGTATGAATATGAAGAAATGGGAGAAAAAAGAGAATTTGGTCAAAGTGTAAAACAAGATAAAAAAATTCCAGATGTTATGCAATATTTAAAA
The DNA here is from genome assembly GCA_944392635.1 of uncultured Clostridia bacterium. GTDB lineage: Bacteria > Bacillota > Clostridia > TANB77 > CAG-508 > CAG-269. Next base: position 2,003 of record CALXXH010000041.1, read on the forward strand.
AATTTAGATGTGCTATTTCCTGTATTGCATGGTTTATATGGTGAAGATGGAACAATACAAGGATTGTTTGAACTTTTAAAGGTTCCATATGTAGGATGTAAAGTCTTAGCTTCAAGTGTTGGAATGGATAAAGTATATACTAAAATAGTATTTGAAAAAGCTGGATTAGAACAAGCAAAGTATGTATATGTTAGAAAATATAAAGATAATTATATATATGTAGATTCACAATTTAATGAAAAGGTTATGAGTTTAGATGAGGTTGCTGAAATTGTGCAACAAAAGTTAAAATATCCAATGTTTATAAAACCATCAAATTCAGGATCTAGTGTTGGTATAAATAAAGCAAAAAATAAAGAAGAATTGGAAAAGAACATTGAATTTGCAGCACAATTTGATAATAAGATATTAATTGAAGAAGGAATTGTAGGGCAAGAAGTGGAATGTGCAGTGCTTGGAAATGAGGAAGTAATAGCTTCTTACGTTGGAGAAATAAGGGCAGCAGATGAATTTTATAGTTATGATGCAAAATATAAAAATGAAGCCTCAAAAACAGATATACCAGCAGATTTGCCAGAAGAAGTAGCAGAAAAGATTAGAAAACAAGCAATAAAAGCATTTAAAGCAATTGATGGAAAAGGGCTTTCAAGAGTAGATTTCTTTGTTGAGAAAGATACTAAAAAAGTGTATATTAATGAAATTAATACATTACCTGGATTTACAAATATAAGTATGTATCCAAAATTATTTGAAGCAAGTGGGATTTCATATAAAGAATTACTAAGTAAGTTAATTGATTTAGCTAGAGAATAAGAGGCTCCTTAAAAATATAAAAAATCTGTACGAAAGTATGGATTTTTTTTTGTTTTGTGATATAATGTAAATACCTGATTTTTGGGAGGATGTTAAAAATGGTTTATAAAAATTATTACAAGATTTTAGGGCTAGAAACAAACCATGTTTCTATTGATGAAATAAAGAATGCATATAGACAAGCTGCAAAAAAATATCATCCAGATTTAAATGTGGGAGATAACTTTGCAGAAGAAAGAATAAAAGATATAAATGAAGCATATAAAACTCTGTCAGTACCATCTTCAAAAAGAAAATATGATCGAATATGGAATTCTCGCTTTGCAAAAGGTGAAAAGGCTTTTTCTGGTAAAGGTAAAAAAGGTACTATTATAAATATGTTTATAGGAAATGTTAATAATAGTACTGAAGGTGAAGAGAAAATTTCTAAAAAAGCACCTGTAAAAGGGGAAAATGTAGAAACTGAGATTAGTACTACTATTGAGGAGGCTTTTTATGGTGCAGAAAAAAAGATTTGTTTAAGAATGCAAGATGGGAAAATGAAGACACTTTCTGTAAAAATTCCAGAAGGAATTTTAAATGGAGAAAAAATAAGATTAATAGGACAAGGAAAACCAGGGGAAAATGGTGGGAAAAGTGGAGATTTGTTTATTAAGATAAATATAGAAAATGATACAAAATTTAAGTTGCAAGGTTATGATTTATATACAGATCTTCGACTTACACCTTGGGAGGCAGCTTTAGGTACAAGAGCTAATGTGAAAACTATAGATGATGAGACAAAAGTGTATATACCTCAAGGTATTCAAAGTGGAGAAAAGATAAAAATACCTGGTAAAGGTTATAAAATAGGTAGTGGTACTAGAGGAGATTTAGTTGCAGAAGTTAAAGTTATGGTACCAAAGCAGTTAACAAAGGAAGAAAGAACAATGTTTGAAAAATTAAATGAAGTATCAAATTTTAATCCAAGAAGTATGAATGATTAAATTTACATAAACTATATATTGACAAAATGCCGAAATTTAGCTATAATTATATATAGTGTTGTAACAAATGACAAACTATGGATTAAAACATAGAAATGGGGTGTAAAATAGAGATGGAGACATGGGAAGGAAAAAACTTTAGTGTCACAGATCCAAAAGGAGTAAAAACAGTAGTATATCAAGTAAATAGAACTAGTAAAGAATTTTTAGAGGATTCTCCTAAATACACAATAGAAAGATTGGATTTTACAGAAGAATTAAGAGGAGATATGACTCGAAAGACTTTTTATGTAGATTTTCCATCAAAAGATAAAGACCAATTAGTTATTTTGTCATTTGGACAAGATAGAGTTGTAGTAAATACAGCAGTTTTAGAGGGAAATAAGGTTTCAATTAGTAAAAAGCCGATGCCTTTAAAATTTAATAGTATTTATGCAGAAGAAGCAACAGAATTAAAAGATTTTAAATATACACCAAACTTAAAAAGACCAATTTGTATAATTGATCCAGAAACTACAGAAGAGATAAAGCCAACACTTTATTTTGATGAGAAAACAAATGAAGTTAGAGGAAAATGCAAATTAAAACCATATAAATCTTATTTTGCCTTTGAAATCAGAGACAAAAAAGAGGATTAAGGAGGAAAGTTTAAATGGGCAATGCAGGTTTAAATCCGCGAAATAATAATGAAAATTTTATAATTGCTTGTTCTATTGTGCAAGAAAAGGAAAGATTAGAAAAAGGACAAAAAGCAGGAGATGCTACTATAGCAGGGGCTAACGCAAAAAAAACATCAGTAGAAATTGGAGAGCCAGTTATAGGTACAACAGCTTCTGTACATCAAATGGATATAGATGATAAGAAAAAAGAAGCACATAGAACTATTGTAGTTAATGGAAAACAAGTACAGGTAAAATTGAAAAATTATAAAGAAATAAAAATGAAACATGCTGAATGGAAGAAAAGAGAAGGCATTGAAGATAAAATTAAAGATCAAGATGCAAGATAATTACAAAAGAGTAGGTGATTTTAATGCATTATAAAATAGAAGGTGCAATTAGAAGAAATAGAACTAATTTTATAATATTTGCAATACTATGGATAGTTATAGCCATAGTATTTGTTTCGCCTTTGGCATATAGTTCATATGTTGCGGGATTAGAAGGAGAATTTAATTTAGAAGTATTTTTTGAAACATTTGGAACATCAATTACTAATCCTTTTGGAACATTTGGGAAGGTATTTGCAGAAGGTGCGACAGGTACATTTTTTTCAGATTTAATAATTTTTACAATTATATATAGTGTATTTTTCTTCATAGGAATATTTAGGTCAGCACCTAAAAATGAATATACAGATATTGAGCATGGTTCAAGTGATTGGAGCCAAAGAGGAGAACAATATCAAATATTAAGTAAAAATAAAGGAATAATACTTGCAGAAAATAATTATTTGCCAGTAGATAAAAGAGGAAATGTTAATGTTTTGGTAGTTGGACGGATCAGGTTCTGGTAAATCTGCATCATATTCAATTCCAAATGCGTATCAATGTTTAGGGTCTTATGTTTTTACAGATCCAAAAGGTGAGTTATATGATAAAACAGCTGGATATTTAAAACAACATGGTTATGATATAAAGGTATTAAATTTAGTTAGACCACAATATAGTGATGGATATAATCCATTAATGCATATATCATCAGAGTTAGATGTAGACGTTATTGCAAATACAATAGTAAAAGGTCAACAATCAGAAAGTGGTAAATCAGACCCATATTGGGATGATATGGCAGAAATGCTATTAAAAGCATTAATATATTATTTAATTGCAACAAGACCAGAAGAAGAACAAAACTTAGCAAGTTGTGCAGAATTAGTTAGGGCGGCTAATAATAATGGTGGAAGCAATTTACTTACAGAACTTATTAGTCAATTACCATATGATCATCCAGCTAGAATGTATTATAAATCAATTGAAATAGCACCAGAAAAGACATATGGATCAATTTTGAGTTCATTGCAATCAAAATTAGGTAAGTTTGATTCAAAAGAAATAGCTGAACTTACATCAACAGATACAATTGATTTTGAGGAAATAGGAAATAAGAAAACAGCAGTATATGTTATTTCATCAGATACACATACAGCATATGATTTCTTGTTAACAATATTTTTCTCACAAATGATACAACAGTTATATGATTATGCAGATTTAAATGGAGGAAAGTTAAAAGAACAAACATTTTTCATACTAGATGAGTTTGCAAATATAGGTAAAATACCAGATTTTGATAAGAAAATATCAACTTCAAGAAGTAGAAAAATATCTTTTAGTGTTATATTACAAACAGTTGACCAATTAGAGGCGGTTTATGAAAAATCTTATGAAACTATTATGGGTAACTGTGATACGCATTTATTCTTAGGAAGTAACTCATATAAGACATTAGAATATTTTTCAAAACAATTAGGTGAAAAAACAATTGAAAGAGATAGTGTTTCAATAAATAGAGATAGACAAAACTGGAAAACAGGAAAGAGTGTTTCAGACCAAGTAATGGCAAGAGCTTTAATGACACCAGATGAGCTTCGAAGAATGGATAATGATGACTGTATTATATTTGAAAAAGGTGTTAAACCAGTAAGAGCTAAAAAATTCTATTATTTTAAACATCCAATGGCAAAGAAACTTGCAGAGGTTGAAATTAGCCATAATGATATTGGAGAGATAGATAGAGGTGTTTGGAGGAAATATAATCCATATAACCCTTATGTACCAGAAGATGAAGAAAAGAAAAGTGTTGACAATTTAAAAGTTGAATCATTAGATGATTTATTTGATGATGAACCTGCAGAAAAGAAAGAAGAACCAAAAATAGAAATGAATGCAACTGCAAATGTTGCGGCAAAAACTAAAACAAGTAGTGAGGAATCAAAGCTAAAAACTCAAACTTTGGATTTGAATGATTTTGAAGATTCAGCACCAATATTGCCACAGGGAAATGAACAAGATGATGATGATTTATATGATTTACAAAAAGAATTAGAGGCAAAATTTGATGAATTATTTGGACCTTTAGATGAAGATTAAAATTAGCTAGTGAGTACCCTAAATTTTAGGGTATTCTTTTTTTACAAAAAAGCGAAAAAATTTTCGCTAAATACTTGAAAATTTATTATAAATATTATAAGATAATTGATATATAGAAATACAAAATATTTTCTATAAGAGATAATAAAGTAAATGGATATTTACTAAAAATAGCTCTAAAAGAAAAATCTAATACTTTAAATAGTTATAATATTAAAATTATTGGAGGAATAGTGTAAATGAAATTTGTACATATAGCTGATATGCATTTTGATAGTCCATTTGTAAATCTTTCAAATAAAGAATATATGGGAGAATTACGAAGATTAGAACAAAGAAAAGTATTTAAGAAAATGATAGATTATATAAAAGATAATAATATAGAGTATCTTTTTATATCAGGAGATTTATATGAACACAAATATATAAAACAATCAACAATTGAATATATTAATAAATTATTTCAGGAAATACCAGATACAAAAATATATATAGCACCAGGAAATCATGATCCATTTTTAAAAAATTCATATTATTCTAAATTTAATTGGAGTAATAATGTAAAAATCTTTTCAAATAATATTGAAAAAATTGAGAATGAAAATGTGAATATATATGGATATGGATTTACTGATTTTTATTGTGAAAATAGTGGAATAGAAAATATAGAGATAGATAATAAAGAAAAATTAAATATTTTAGTAATACATGCTGCATTGGATAGTTCAAATATTGAAGATAGGAAATATAATCCTATAAAGAAAAATATGTTAAAAGCTAAAGGATTTGATTATGTTGCACTAGGTCATATTCACAAATTGGACTATAATACTGAAGAAAACCAAAAAATAGTTTATCCAGGTTCTACTATATCATTGGGATTTGATGAGTTAGGAAAACACGGAATGATAGTGGGAGAATTTAAGGAAAAAGAATTAAATTTAAATTTTGTTCCATTAGATGAAAAAGAATATAAAGTTATACAATTAGATATTACTAATATGAATTCAAAAGAAGAATTAATTGAGAAAATAGAAAATGTGGATATTAAAGAAAATGAGTATATTGAAATTGTTTTAAATGGTAATAGGAATTTTGAAATTAATGTATATGAATTATTAAAATTAGTTTTGAATGATAGAGTTATAAAAATAAAGGATAAAACAAAAATAGGTTATGATTTAGATAAGTTATCTAATGAAACAACTTTAAGAGGATTATTTATAAAAGAAATGAAAGAAAAATTGGGAAATGAAAATATAAATGAGGAAGAAAAAGAAATAATAGAAAAAGCAATTGAAATAGGATTGGATGTTTTAGAATAGAGGTGATAAAATAATGCAAATAAAAAATATTAAAATAAATAATTATGGAAAAATAAAAGATAAGGATTTATCTTTTAAAGATAATATTAATGTTATATATGGAGAAAATGAAGCAGGAAAGTCTACTTTAATGCATTTTATAATAAATTCTTTATATGGTATTTCAAAAAATAAAAAAGGAAAAGAATATTCCGATTTTGAAAAATATAAACCTTGGAGTGGAGAAGATTTTTCAGGTAAAATTAGTTATGAATTAGATAATAAACAGAAATTTGAAATATTTAGAGATTTTAAGAAAAAAAATCCAAAAATATTTAATGAAAATATGGAGGATATTTCTAAGGATTTTTCTATAAATAAAACATCAGGAAATGAATTTTTTTATGAACAAACAAAAGTAGATGAAGAATTATTTTTATCAACATTAGTTGTGAATCAACAAGAAATTAAGTTACATAAACAAGAACAAAATGTGTTAGTACAAAAAATAGCAAATCTAGTTGGAACTGGAGAAGATAATGTGTCATATAAAAGGGCAATAGACAGATTAAATAGAAAACAACTAGATGAAGTGGGTACTCAAAAATCTAGGGAAAAGCCAATTAATCTTGTATTAAGAAATATTGAAAATTTAGAAAAAGAAAAAACAGAAATTGAAAAATATGTCGACATAAAATATGAAATTGACGAAAAAAGAAATAAAATGTTAGATGAAATAAATTACTTAAATATGCAAAATGAATTTTTACAAGATTTAAAACTAGTAAGTGAAAATGAAAAACTTGAAATAGAAAAAATAAAAATTAAAGAAAATATAAAAAATGAAAATGAAGAAAAAATAAATTTATTAAAAAATAAAATAAATGAAATAAAAAATAATAATAAAAATAATTTTGAAGAAAATAATTTTAATAATTTAGAAAAAAACATAAAAAATAAAAATAAAATAAAAAATATTGAAAAAATAAAAATAGAAAAAAATAAATTAAATAAAAAATTAATTTTAATATTTATTTTATTATTAATAATTAATATTTTACAATTTATTTTTGTAAAAAATAATATTTTTAAATATATTTTTCTTCTTACAGTCCCAACATTTTTAATTTTTTGGATATTTTTTATAAAAAATAAAAATAAATTA
>CALXXH010000042.1 GCA_944392635.1 uncultured Clostridia bacterium
CCTACCTTTGTATATTCAATTCCATATTTATTTTTACTTAATTCTTTATTTTCCATTTTCAAATCCTCCAATTTCTATTGATTTTGTTTTTTATTATAAAATCAAAAAAAGATGAACTTGTATTATTATTTTTACACTTCATCTTTTAAATATGTGAAAATTTTATAATTTACTAAATTGTTTGTAGGAGGAAACCTTTGCTATTATTAAATTTTAACTTTTCGTCATAAGAGAATAAAATTGTTATTACTAATGCAATTAGTGTTATTCCATTTACTTCTTTTTTGACTTTGTTCAAATTTTTAATTTCATTTTTTTCCTCTTTCATTTCCATATTTCCTCCTGTGTTTTAGTATTTCCATTTTTTACTTCATAATACTTTATTTATATATTTAATAAGCATGCTATTTGCATTATGTTTCTTTAGTATACATATTTTGCTATAACATTTAAAATATGAAAACGAATTAAAAACCACACAGATGTGGTTTTTATCAACATTTTTCATCTCCTACAAAAACCTCATAAAAGACTCTGCTTAAACTAAAAACAGAGTCTTTTATGAATGGTAATTATTCAATATACAAATTTTTGCTATTTATTGACACTTCTGTTAGCAATTTCAATTGCTTTACTTATAATATTACCACAATCTTTTGAAGAAACAGAACCCCAGCTTCCTCCATCTTGTTTAACTTGGTCATAAACACCTAGCTCTTTTGCTATTTCTTCTCTTAAATTTTCAGATATTAATTTTCTATTTCTAGACATAACATCCTCCTATTTTGTTTTTTAAAATCTTTTTCAAGATTTTATAATATTATTATAATCAAATTTTTAAATTTTATTTGACATTTTTATTACTTTTTTTACTTTTTTTGCAAATATATGATATAATAAAGTAGAGATTATGCAAGGAGAAAAATTATGAGTGCAAAAAATGAATTATTAGAAAAAAATAAAAATGCTGAAAATCTAATAAGTGAAGAAAAAATTGAAAATAACAAGACAGTAGAAGAAACAAAACAAGAAGTTAAAAAAAATGAAATAAAAAATGATGAAAAAAATAATATTGAAATTAAACAAGATGAAGATAAAAATCAAAATAAAGAATCAAAAAATGAAATAGACGACACAAATAATGCTGATAATAATTTCAATGTTGTTAAAGAAAACCCTAAAAAGAAAAGTAAAGTAAAACACATAATAAAGATAATTTTACTTTCATTAATTGCAATTTTAATATTAGGTTTTGGTATTTTTACAATATACAATATGTTTAATACAAATATAATATATGGTGTATATATTAAAGATATGAACGTTTCTGGAATGAGTAAATCTGATGCTAAATATCAATTAGAAAATTATCTTGCAGATAAATTACCAGAAGAAATTAAAGTAAAACATGGAGATTTTGAAACAACCATTTCTTTATCACAAATTGAAGCAAGTTTTGATACAAAAACTGCTACTGATGATGCATTTAAAATTGGTAGAAAAGGAAATCCACTTCAAAATAATTTTTATGTATTATCAACAATGTTTGGAAATGTAACTATTGAACCAACATTAAGTGTTAATACTGAACAACTAACAAAAAATTTAGAAGAAATTTCAACTCAATTACCTGACACTGTAATACAAAGTAGTTACTATCAAGAAGGAAATAACTTAATTATAACTGCTGGTAAAGAAGGATATGTCATCGATGTTGAACCAACAATTGAAGCTATTAAAAATTCAATATCTAATTTTAGTTGTATAGATAATCCTATTGAATTAGTTGTAAAAACTGAGCAACCTAATCCAATAGATGTTGATAAAATACATAATGAAATATATAAAGAACCTGTAGATGCATATTATACAACTGATCCATTTACAGTTTATCCTTCAGAAAATGGATTAGATTTTAAGATTTCAGTTGATGAAGCAAAAGCTCTAATTACAGCAGAAAGTAAAACAGAATATACTATACCATTAAAAACAATTTATCCAAATGTAACTACAAATATGATTGGAACAGAAGCATTCCCAGACCAACTAGCAAGTTTTTCAACAAAATATTCAACTAGAGATACTGACAGAACTACTAATTTAAGATTAGCTGCAAATAAAGTAAATGGAACTGTTCTAATGCCTGGAGAAACTTTCTCATACAATAAAGTAGTTGGTGCAAGAACAATTGCAGCAGGATATAAAGAAGCTGCAGTATATGAAAATGGAAAAGTAGTTGATGGTATTGGTGGAGGAATTTGTCAAGTAAGTTCTACAATATATAATGCCGCTATTTATGCAAATTTAGATATTGTACAAAGAAGCAATCATCAATTCGTACCTTCATATGTTACTGCAAGTAGAGATGCAACTGTTGTATATGGTTCAATTGATTTTCAATTTAAAAATAACAGAGATTATCCAATTAAAATAGTTTGCAGCGTTTCTGGTGGAATTGCATCTTGCCAAATATTTGGTTTAAAACAAGATAATGACTATCAAGTAGAAATTTCTTCTTATGAAACAGGAAGAACTTCAACTGCAATTTACTCAGAAGCATATAAGATACTAAAAAAAGATGGAAAAGTAGTTAATAAGGTTCTACTTTCAAAAGATACATATAAAAGACATTAAAACTATACATAGCACAGAAAACATTTTGTTTCTGTGCTATTAATATATTCTTTTACATTACTAAAGTTCCATTTGGTGTATCTGTAATTATTAAAATATCTTCTTCTCTTCCATTTTCAGCATTTATATATACCAAAAATTCTTTATCATCAACTTTACCTTTAAATTCATAACAAAGTATTTCACTTTTCCATTCAGTAGGAATAACAGCTAACCCCTGACTTTCAATCTGTAAATCCTGATTCAAACTAGATTTAGCCTCATCTACAGTTATTTTTACATTACTTACATCTCTAATAGTATGATTATTCAAATAACCTGTAGTTTCAACTCCTAATACTTCTCCATTATCTAATGCCACCTTAACTTTAATTAAATCTGGATATAAAACAACATCATCTTGAGTTGCTGCATAATTTATTGTAACTATACCTTCTTGTTTTAAATAATATGTTTCTTTCATATTTTCAAATCCCTTTGAAGTCAAAAACTCTTTCCCCTTATTATTTGCCTCCTCTTGTGAAATAGATTCAACTGATATCTCTCTATTTGTATTCATATTAACAATATGTCCACCTTTTTTAGATACCGAAATATTAATCGTTTCATCATTTTGATTTGTTATAGAAAAATCATATACAGGAATTGTTGCATTTTCAGCTAATCCTAAACTATTTACTTCTTTACATTTATCTTGACCAATAAACTCAACTGCTTTTTGTTTTGCAGTTTCTTCATCTATATCATCACCAGTTAAAGCCTTTGGGTCTTGGCTTGTCATATGTTCAGAAAATGCACCATCATAAATTAATCCAGAATACTCATGAAAATTCTCCTCTAAATTGCTAAAACTTTCTTGAGAAATATTATCAACTTGTTGAGCAAAAGCAACCGTACCTTTTTCAGTTAACTCATCCCATTTAAATCTACCTTCATTTAAATCTGCTGATAGCTGATTTAATGTATTTTCCAAATCCACACTATATTGATGTAATTCTTTTAAATTATTTAAATCTTCTTGTGTTAAATCCTCGTTATAAATATTTTTTCTTGATAAAGAATAACTATAATCACTAACTTGATTTAAAAACTTTTCAGTATTTGATAATTCTTGACTTTCAATAGGAAGTCTTGCCAAATAACTTTGAGCAAGATTTGCTTCTCGCCAAAGATGTGTTAATGTTTCTGCACCATGTTCAGCTGTTGATGATATTAATGACTTAGCAAGATATGTTTCCACATTTTGCACATAATCAACCAATTCATAAAAAGCCATGTTATATGAATTTTCAGAAGCTTGCCTATATTCTCTTTGCTTACGATATAACAAAAAACCTAAAATAGCTACAATAATTAATAAAGTCACAATAACACTAAGCATATGTCCTTTTTTTAACCTATTTTTCCAATCTACTAATTTATTCATTTCTTACCTCCTAAGGATTTTATCTTTTTATTTACAAAATCTATGTTTTCCAATAGTTTTAACGACTGGTCTTGACCATATCCATTTATTTGTTGCTGTATTTGGATTAAAGTAATAAATACAACCACCTGTTGGATCCCAACCATTCATTGCATCTTGTGCAGCTTTATACACAGTTGAATCCTCTGCTATTGGTTGATTTATCTGTCCATCTGCAACAGCCGTAAATGCTCCACTTTGATATATAACTCCTGCAATTGTATTTGGAAATTGCGAACTTTTCACACGATTTAAAATAACTGCACCAACTGCAACTTGTCCTTCATATGGCTCTCCTCTTGCTTCTCCATTTATTGCTCTTGCCATTAATTGCAAATCAGATGTACTACCACTTGCAGCATAACTCACATCTTCCTGAAACAATCCTTCACCTGTGAAAAAGATAAAAAAAATTAACAATAATAAAAATATTAAAGGCAATATAATCTTAAAAAAACTTTTCAACTTATTCTTTTCCTTTCTCATATAATGTAATATATTTTCTATTATTCTGTACTTTTTCAAAAAAATTATTCCATTTTTTGAAATTTTATTACTTTTATGTTAGAATTATCCTAGAAAATTTAAAAGGAGAAGTTTATGAATAAAATTTTAATTTTTTATGCATCATATGGTGGTGGACATTTAAATGCTGCAAAATCAATTTATGAATGTATAACAACAAACTATCCAAAATATGATGTAGAAATGATAGATTGCATGAAATATGTTAATAAAACAATTGAAAAAATAACAACAGCTGCATATAGAGAAGCTGCAAAAAAAATGCCTTGGGTATGGGGAAAAATCTATAATGATTCACAAAAAGGACCTCTTGCTCATTTATCTTCAAGGTCAAATAAAATTATGGCTATTAAATTACTAAGACTATTAAGAGAAAAGCAGCCAGATTTAATAATTTCTACACATCCATTTGGAAGTCAAATGTGTAGCTATCTAAAAAGAAAAGGTAAAATACATGCTAAAATTGCAACAATAATGACAGACTTTGCCCCTCATGATCAATGGTTAATTGGAAGTGATTTTACAGACTATTATTTCGTTGCCCATGAGAAAATGAAACAATATTTAATTAGTAAAAATATTCCTAAAAATCATATCTTTGCAACAGGAATACCTTTATCAAAAAGATTTTTAAAAAAATATGATAAAGATGAAATCTTGAAAAGTTTTTCTTTATCTAGTGATAAAAAAACTATACTATTTTTTGGTGGAGGAGAATTTGGACTTGGAAAAACAAGAACTGTTGAATTTTTTAAAACCCTTGTATCATTCAATAATGATTTACAAATAGTTGCAATTGCTGGAAAAAATGAGAAAATGAAAATAGCTTTTGAAAATATAGTTGAAGAATTTGAAGCACAAAAAAGAGTAAAAGTACTATCTTTTACTAACCAAGTTTCTGAACTAATGTCTATAGCAGATTTAGTTATATCAAAACCTGGTGGTATGACAACAACTGAAAGTTTAGCCTCACACTTACCTATGTTAATTATTAATCCAATTCCTGGTCAAGAAGAAGAAAATGCTGAATTTTTAGAGGAAAATGGAGTTGGTATTTGGATTAAAAAAGATACAGATGTACATACATTATTAAATAACATATTTTCAAATCCAGATAAATTAGAAGAACTGAAAAAAAATACTAATATATTAGCTAAACCTAATTCAACTAAAAATATTTGTGAAATATTGCTAAACTAAAAGAAGCACTTATTCATGTGCTTCTTTTAGTATAAGGTCTCCATTAAAAGCAAACACTTCAAATTCTTGTGTTTGTTGACGAATTTCTAAGGGAATAATAAGTCTTCGCTTATTATCCAACTTACCAATACCAATCACTTTATGATTTCTCACATCATCCTTTTTTCTTAATTTTATCATTTGCTTTCCCATTGAACAAATGGCAATTTCTTTACCATCTTTAATACTGGAAAAGTTAACTAATTCTGTTGGTAGTTGCAATCGCCCTTGTCCATCAATTTCCCGTATAACCTTATTAATCATATGCTTTCCCTCCTACTTTTATAGGGTTGACATGTTATGTTACTTATTATATCACAAAAGATACATTCTGTAAACATGTTTTATTATACTATTTTTTAATTTTCCTTTACTATTTCCAATAATTAATCTATAATATAACTATATTAAATTCAGGAGATTATTAAATGGAAAAAAGAGATTTATATGATATCAACTACAACTCTCTCCTACCTTCTAAAGCTTTAGTTAATGTAATTTCATCAGTATACTCTAAATCTCCACCAACAGGTATACCATGAGCAATTCTTGTTACTTTAATTCCCAAAGGTTTAATAAGTTTTGACAAATACATAGCAGTAGCTTCTCCTTCAACTCTTGGATTTGTTGCTAAAATAACTTCTTTTACTTGTCCATCCATAAGCCTTGCTAATAGCTCTTTAATTTTAATATCATCAGGTCCTACTCCATTCATTGGAGAAATTGAACCATGTAAAACATGATAAACACCTTTAAATTCATGTGTTTTTTCCATAGCAATAATATCCCTAACATCTTCTACTACACATATTTGACTTACATCTCTCTTTGGATTTGCACATATCTCGCATGGGTCTGTATCAGAAATATTAAAACATTTACTACAATATTTTAAATTTTTCTTTGCATTAACAATAGAAGAAACAAATTCATTAGTTTCCTCTTCTGAACTATTTAAAATATAAAAAGCAAGTCTTGCTGCAGTTTTATGTCCAATACTTGGTAAACGCTCAAAACTCTCTATTAATTTCTCTATTGATGGTGAATAAAGTGACATTTCTTCCTCCTAAAAAAACATTTTGATAAAATTCTAATAATTCCTAAAAACAGGGATTTTAAGCTTTATCCCTAAAATCCCCCTAAACCAGGTATATTAAATTTTCCTAGTTGATCTGCTTGTGCTGAATCTACTTTTCTTAATGCTTCATTAACACATGTTAAAATTAAATCTTCTAACATTTCTACATCCTCTGGATCAACCACTTCTGGTTTTATTTTTATTTCTTTTATTGCTTTTTCTCCAGAAACTTTTACACTAATTGCTCCTCCACCAGCTGTTGCTTCAAATTCTTTTGTTGCTAACTCTGCTTGTGATTTTTCCATATCGGCTTGCATTTTTTTAGCCTCTTTCATTAAGTTATTTAAATTCATTCCTCCGAATCCTCCCATTCCTCCTGGGAATCCTCCTCTTTTTGCCATATTAATTCTCCTTTCTCAACTTTTTATATATTATTCAATTATTTGAAATGGTATATCTGATTCATTCGCTAAATTTTGCAAATTTTCTTCTCTTGTTATTGTATGACCTCCCTGCTCTGGTACTATATATTTTATATTCATCTGCCTACCACATGCAATTGATACTAAATCAGATATTTCCTTCATATTTTCTTGCTTATCTAATACTAATTTTCCAAATGATGTCATACCTCTTGGGAATTCTATTCCAACTGTCATATCATTTATTTCTCTTGCTCTTGTTCCCATTAAGTTTGTATATAACACTCTTTTTCCTCTTTGTTTCAAATCATTTAAAATCTGTGGCCAATATTCCTCTGAATTTTTTGAAAAATTCGCTGTTGTTTTAGTATTTTCAGTATTCTTTACTTTTGCTTCATTTTTTATATTTTCTTTCTTTACAACAGTATCTGTATTATTTGTCTGTACTACTCTATATGAATTATTCACCACTGATGCTTGAGTTCCTGTATTTCTATTATTTCTTAAATAGTTTTCTATTTTTGCTACTCTTTCCTCTAAATTTGAACTTAGTCCTATATTTGTTGAATTACTTCCTCTTTCTTTTATATCATTACTAACTTCATTTCTGTTACAACACAATTTTATCATACCAGCTTGAAACATTATAGTTTTTTGCGTTGTTCTTTTTATTTCATTTTCCATTTCAGATAGTTCATATATTATATTAATTATTTTTTCTTTATCAGCTTTTTCTGCTATTTCTTTTATCTGATTTTTTTCTTCTTCATTGTACATTTCTATTTTTCCTGATGTCTTATATACTAGAATATCTTTACAATATTTAATCATTTCCCATAACAGATTTATAATATCTTTTCCTTCATCTAAGACCTTATCAATAACTGCTAAAACTTCATCTATATTATATGAAAAAATAGAAGCAATAATACTATGTACTAATGACATACTTGGAATTCCAACCAAATCTCTTATTTTATTTTCATCAATTTTATTGTCTCCATCTTGTATGCATCTTTCTAAAATTGATAAAGCATCTCTCATAGCTCCTTCTGCAAGAATTGCTATCATATTTAAGGCTTCTTCTGTAATTTCTATTTTACTTTCTTCACATACAATTTTTAGACGCTTTATAATATCTTCATTAGAAATTCTTTTAAAATCAAATCTTTGACATCTTGATAAAATTGTTGCTGGTAATTTTTGAGGTTCTGTTGTAGCAAGTATAAATTTAACATGTTCAGGTGGTTCTTCCAATGTTTTTAATAAAGCATTAAAAGCCCCTGTTGAAAGCATATGCACCTCATCTATGATATATACTCTATATTTTGCCTTTGTAGGCAAAAAATTAACTTCTTCACGAATACTTCTAATATCTTCAACACTATTATTAGAAGCTGCGTCCATTTCTACTATATCTGTCAAAGCCCCTGACAAAGCTTCCTTACAAATTTCACACTCATTACAAGGCTCTCCATCTTTAGGATTTAAACAGTTAACTGCCCTTGACAATATTTTAGCAGCTGATGTCTTTCCTGTACCTCTACCTCCATTAAAAAGATATGCATGTCCTACTCTATTTGCTATTATTTGATTTTTCAAAGTTCTTGTAATTGCCTCTTGTCCAACCATTTCCCCAAAAGTTAATGGTCTAAATTTCCTATAAAGAGCTGTATATCCCATATTATCACATCCTACAAAAAAACTAAGATAATATAAATTAAATCAATATAATTTTAAAAAATGGCTGATATCTAATCCCTCTATGGAAAGATTCCACATAAAGATAACTACTTATTGCTGCTTCCTCCCGGACCTGACAAGATTCATAGGTCTTTATTGGAGTCTTTCCATACAAGGATTAAATTCAAACCATTTGTATTATATAATGAATTTATAATTTTTACAAGTAATATTTAACTAATTTTTAATTCTTTTAAA
>CALXXH010000043.1 GCA_944392635.1 uncultured Clostridia bacterium
ATTTTTAATTAAATTTCATTCTTTTTACCTGAATTTATAACACTTTTATAATAATAACTAATAAAGTCACTAATTTCTTTATTTACAATTATATATCCTGTATTTGATAATAAATCTATTAGCACAAATATTCCTTCCACAAAATATATTTTGGAATGCTTATCAGTTGTTTTTGTACATATTTTTTGAGCTAATATATTGTATGTAGAATTTTGTCATTTTGTGAAGGGATAGAAAAAAACTTGCAATTTAATGCAAGTTCATATGACTATATTTTAATTTTGTTGCCATTCCTCCTCTTATGTGCCTTTCTGCTTTATTTTCATCTAGTATGACTCTTACTTCTTTTGCTAAACTTGGATTTATTTTCTTTAGTCTATCTGACACATCTTTATGTACTGTACTTTTACTAATTCCAAATTTCTTTGCAGCTCCTCTCACTGTATCTTTTGAATCTATTATATAGTGTGCAAGTTCTACTGCACGTTCTTCTATTGATACATTTTTCATATTGCTCTAACTCCTTTATGGAAATACTTTTGTTTAATTGTATTCTCATTTTATAGGAGTTAGAACTTCATTTATTTTTATTCTATTATAATCCATTAAAACTTACTTCTTACTCTTTTCTATTCTTGGCCATATAAATGTAGTAAACAATATTACTAACACAATTCCTAAACAAAAGCCAGCAATAACATCTGTTGGATAATGTACTCTTAAATATATCCTACTAAATGCAATTAAACATGGAATAATTGCAAGTATAATACAAGATATATTTCGTATCTTTTTATTCTTTACATTAATACAAACCAAATATATTGCAAAAAAATAAAATGCCACATTATTAGTCGTATGACCTGATGGAAAACTAAAACCTACTTCATCTATCAATATATTACCTGTTGTAGGTCTTTGTCTTTGAAATATGTTTTTTAATATTACATATGTAATTGTACTTATAACTAAATTCAAAGTAATTGCTGCTGCTTCTTTTGTTTTATTTTTCTTACACAAAACTATTACAGTTACAAGTAATACAAGAAACAACCCAATAACTCCACCTAATTCTGTTATTCCAATTAAAAC
This sequence comes from uncultured Clostridia bacterium, assembly GCA_944392635.1. Taxonomy (GTDB): domain Bacteria; phylum Bacillota; class Clostridia; order TANB77; family CAG-508; genus CAG-269. The sequence goes on from CALXXH010000043.1 coordinate 1,093, forward strand.
TACTGTTAAGAAATTTGACCTAATTCCTTCTACACTTTTATATATAAAATCATCTATTTTATCTGTTACTCCTGTTATTGTTCCAACCCATAATAATATGAAAATTATTGTTAAAATTACAACTATTATCCACTTCAAATTACTAAATCTAGCTTTTTCATCATTCTTACTTTTTTTCTCTTTTTGTTCTTTACTCACTTTTTACTTACTTCCTCCTTTGATTATATCTTTAACAACTTCCCCTGCAATGATTAATCCTGCAACTGATGGAACAAAAGAAATACTACCTGGTACTCTTTTATTTACTAGATCATTTTCATCTATACTATTATCTACCTTTCTTTCTATTGGTTCTTCCTTTGAATATATTATTTTTAAACTATCTACACCCAATTTTCTCATTTCTTTTCTAATCACTTTTGCCAATGGACATACACTAGTACTATATATATCTGCCACTTCTAATTTTGTTGGCTCCAACTTATTTCCTGTTCCCATACAAGAAATAATAGGTACATTTTCCTGTTTAGACTTTTTTATTATTTTAATTTTAGTAGTTACTGTATCTACTGCATCAACAACATATGAATAAGTACTATCTATCAAATTTTCCTCTCCATCATTAATTTCACTACCTCTATATATTTCAACATTTATATCTGGATTAATATCCAAAATGCGATTCTTCATTACCTCTATTTTACTTTTACTCAAAGTGCTATGTAAAGCATGAATTTGCCTATTTATATTAGTAACAGATATATCATCTGGATCAATCATAACTACATGTCCTACACCTGCTCTTGCAAGTCCTTCAACTACAAAAGAACCAACACCACCAATCCCAAAAACTATGACCTTTGCTTTATTTAACTTTTCTAATCCATCTTTTCCGTATAAGCATACTTGTTCTTTGCATCCAATCTTCTTCCACTTTTACACCTTCTTTTTATTATACAAATTCTTTATTCTGTAGAAATATTATAGCATAAGATATAGTTTTGTGCTATAATATCAACAGAATTTATGAAAGGATAATTAACTATTCAGTAACCAATTTATATTCTTTATTAGAAAAATACAAAGATTTTTCTATATAACTAGTTGATAACTAAATAGTTACAAAGATATGATATGATTAGAATAAGTAATATAAAAATATATGAAAATTTATCTAAAGAAGATTTATTAAAAAAAGTAATTTCAAAATATAAAATAAATAGTAATGAAATTATAGAATGGCATATTTCAAAAAAATCAATTGATGCTCGTAAAAAGGATGATATACACTATATCTATTCAATTGATTTTAAATTAAAAAAAGAGGATTTATATATTAATAAATATAAAAACATATCAAAATTAAAAGAAACTTCTATTCCAAATATTGATGTAAAAATCCCATCATCAATTAGACCAATAATTGTAGGAGCTGGACCATCACGGATTATTCGCAGCACTTACCTTTATTCAAAATGGTATAAAACCTATCATAATTGAACAAGGAGAAAGTGTTGAAAACAGGAAAAACAGTGTTGATACATTTAGAAAAACTGGTAAATTAAATACTTCATCTAATGTACAATTTGGTGAAGGTGGTGCTGGTACTTTTTCTGATGGAAAACTAACAACTGGAATTAATAGTCCTTTTTGTAAAAAAGTATTAAAAGAATTTGTTACATTTGGTGCTCCAGAAGAAATATTATACCTATCAAAACCACATATTGGAACAGATAATTTAATTAATATCATAAAAAACATGAGAGAATATATGATAAAAAAAGGAGCTACATTTATTTTTAATACTAAAGTTATTGATTTTAATATTAAAGATAATAAGATTATTTCTGTAATAACTAAAAAAGTGAATGAAAATAACTCAAATATTGAAGAAATAAAATCCAATTTCGTTATTCTTGCAATAGGGCATAGTTCAAGAGATACTTTTGAAAAATTATATGAAAAAAATTTTTCAATTGAACCTAAGAATTTTTCAGTTGGAGTTCGTATTGAACATTTACAATCTTGGATTAATGAAGCACAATATGGAAAAAATCCAAAACTAAAACTCCCACCTGCAGAATATAAGCTTGCATACCATTCAAATAATAGTCGTTCTTGTTATACATTTTGTATGTGCCCTGGTGGAGTTGTTATGGCTTCATCTAGTGAAGCAAATACAATTGTAACTAATGGAATGAGCAATTTTTTAAGAGATGATGTAAATAGTAATTCTGCTCTTTTGGTAAATATAACACCTGATGACTTTTCTTCAAATTCTCCACTTGCAGGTATGTATTTTCAAAAAGATTTAGAAGAAAAAGCATTTAAGCTTGGAGGTGGAAATTATAAAGCACCTATTCAAAGAGTAGAAGATTTTATAAATAATAAGAAATCAACAAATATAGGTATAGTAAAACCTACATATTTACCAAATTGTACTTTAAGTAATTTAAATGACATATTACCTGATTTTGTTTCTTCTACATTAAAAGAAGGAATCAAATATTTTGGTACAAAACTTAAAAACTTTGACCATCCAGATAGTATACTTACAGGTCTTGAAACAAGAAGTTCATCACCTATTAGGATTTTAAGAAATGAAAATTTAGTTTCAAATATACAAGGTGTATATCCTTGTGGAGAAGGTGCTGGATATGCAGGAGGTATAATGTCTGCTGCTGTTGATGGAATAAAATGTGCAATTTCTATTTTAAATAAATTTGATACTAACTAAACCAGATATAAATTTTTTAAATAAAAGAGAGTATATTGTTCAAATTATATTATTATATTTTTTAGTTAATTCGTGGGGACCGACACACTACATACTGTTAATAAATCAGTGATAGTCCCATAGGAACTAATTTATTTACAGTATGTAAAGTGTTGGGAAACTAAAAAATATAATTAATATAATTTGAACTTATTTTTATTCTAAACTTCTAATATTGTCTTCCCCATACTACCATTTTATCTGCTTTTTTACCACAGCATACACATGTATCTGCTAAATGTTCTTGTTCAAATGGAATACATCTTGATGGTGCTCCTGTAAGTTCTTTGATTTTATCTTCACATTCTTGTGAACCACACCACATTGTTTTAACAAATCCTTGGTTTTCATTTATATTCTTAACAAATTCATCCATATTTAAAGCTACTGTTGTTTTTTCTTCCATTCTCTTTTTACAAGTATTGAACATTGAGTTATGAATATCTTTTAATAATTCTTCCATCTTTTCTGGTAATTCATCTATTTTGATTGGCATTTTTTCTAGAGTGTCTCTTCTAGTTACAATAACTTCTCCATGTTCAATTTCTTTTGGTCCTATTTCAATTCTAACTGGTACACCTTTCATTTCCCAATCATTGAATTTATATCCAACTGTATAATTATCTCTATCATCTAATTCAACTCTAAATTTTTCTTTTAATTTTTCTTGTATTTTTCCTGCTTCTTCTAACACATTTCCTTTTTCTTGTGCTATTGGAACAATTACAACTTGAATTGGAGCTACATATGGTGGTAATTTTAATCCTCTATTATCTCCATGTGCCATTATAACTGCACCTATCAATCTTGTACTAATTCCCCAAGATGTTTGATATGCATATTCTTGTTCACCATTTCTATTTTGGAATTTTACATCAAATGCTTTTGTAAAGTTTTGTCCAAAGTAGTGTGATGTACCTCCTTGTAAAGCTCTACCATCATGCATTAATGTTTCTACTGTATATGTTGCTTCTGCTCCTGCAAATTGTTCTTTCTTAGTTTTTTGACCTTTTAATACTGGTATTGCTAATAAATTTTCTACTACATCTGCATAAACTTCTAACATATCTAAAGTAAATTGTTTTGCTTCTTCAGCTGTTTCATGTATTGTATGACCTTCTTGCCATAAAAACTCTCTTGAACGTAAGAATGGTCTTGTTTCTTTTTCCCATCTTAAAACACTACACCATTGATTATATAAATATGGTAAATCTCTCCAAGACTTTAACCATTTTGAATACATAGTTGAGAAGATAGTTTCTGAAGTTGGTCTAATACAAAGTCTTTCTTCTAATTTTTCTCCTCCTCCAATTGTAACCCAAGCTACTTCTGGTGCAAATCCTTCAACATGATCTTTTTCTTTATTTAATAAACTCTCTGGAATTAATACTGGCATAGATACATTTTTAACTCCATGCTCTTTAAATCTCATATCTGCATATGCTTGAATATTTTCCCATATACTATATCCATATGGTCTAATTGCTATAAATCCTTTTACTGCTGTATAATCAGCAAGTTCTGCCTTTAAAACAATGTCTGTATACCATTGTGCAAAATCCTCATCTATGTTTGTAATATCTTTTACAAATTCTTTTTCTTTACTCATAATAAAATCTCTCCTTTAAATTAATTTTTAATTATTATTGTTTAATATCTACACCCTCCCTTTCGGGCATTGGAGCCTCCGTTTTACCTTCTTGTTCTTCTAATATCTCATCTACAACAATTTGATGATTTTCATCTAACTTATACCTTGGTAATTCTGGTAAATCTTCTAAAGATGCATATCCAAACATTTTCAAAAATTCATCTGTTGTTTTATATGACATTGGTTTTCCTGGTAAATCTACTTTTCCAGCTTCTTCAATCAAACCATATTCTAATAATTTATATACACATGCATCTGCTGAAACTCCACGAATAGATTCAATTTCTGCTCTTGTTATTTTAGGATTGTATGCAATTATTGCTAAAGTTTCTAATGCTGCATTTGATAAATTTGGCTTTGTTCTTTTATCTAGCACAGGATAAATATATTCATATAAATCTTTTTTTGAACACAATTGATATGAATTATTTACTTTTATTAATTCTATTCCTCTATCTTCTTTTTTATAATCTTCTTGCATATTAGATATTATTGTATCTAAATCATTTTCACTTATTTCTAATGCTAACAATAGTTCTTTTTTCTCTACCTGTCTTCCAGCAGAAAAAAGTATAGCCTCTATTATTGCTTTTATATGATTTATATCCATATTAATTCTCCTTCATAATGTTTATATTATGTCACGAAATTGGCTCTATGTCAAGTTTTTCTTCAATTTTTCTTGCACTTTTTGTTAATATATGTTAATATAAATTAAATTAATTTTGAGATTTTTAATAAAATTTATTAAAGCATATTATTTTGCTAGAATGGAGGTCATTATGGAAGATAAAAAAGATTTAGAAGTAGTTTCTGGAGATGGTTCAAATCTAGATATCTCACCTGTTTATGATAATATAAATGAAATTAAACCAAAATCAACTCATGATAAACCATCTAATATAGTTATACCAAAAGAAACAAAAAAAGATGAAAAAGATGAAAATAAGGATGACAAAAAATAGAGGACAAAATCCTCTATTTTAATTTTCATTGTTATAATTTACAGTTTTTACATATGATAAAGTTACATTTTTTTCTTCTAAAGTTTCTAAATTATATATCCATATATCAGTAACCAAATTATCATTTTTAACTAATTCATAACAATAGCCATCTAAATAATATCCAGTTTTAACTGTTCCTTCGACTTCTCCACTTTCTAAATCTATTCTTTGTGTTTCTAGGTCTTGTATATATGCTTTATTTTGATATACGTACATAAGATATGACATAGCCAATTTATGTGTATATATTTGTTTTTCTTCTTTATTATTACTATCTATTTTAAAAATAGATAATCTATTTTCCACATTATTATCCTCACCTGTTAATTTTCTTGTAAATAAATAACCTTCGTTTTGCCTTATGTAACAATTTCCAAATCTACCAACTTCATGATTTGTCATATCACTTAAGTATAACACATGATATTTTTCTTCATCTGCATAATCTAAATAAATAATATAATCATCAGTTATTCCTGCAATAGTTATTCTTCCTTGTGCAAGTTCTTTAGAATTTTCCCCATTCAAATCAGCTACATATAAGCCTTTTGTTTCCATATTAGAATAATATATTTTATCTTGTTGTATTTTAAAATAATTTCTAGTATTAGGAATTATAGTTGTTATATTTCCACCATCTTTATCCATTGAACACAAATCACCTTGTGGTATTTGATTTATTTGGTCAAATCCATTTTGTTTAACAAAATATATCTTATCTTCTGTTAGCCACAATTGTAGCGATTCACCCTCATATATTTGTTTTACATTTCCTTGCATATCTATCTTATATATACCTTGCCCTGTATAATGATTAGGCACCCCATATATATTTTTACCATCAAAATATATTTTTGATAAAGCTTTTGGTGTTTCTACTACAATTGCCTCACCAGTTTCTATATTATATATATTTAAATAATTGACATCTAATGGATTTAAATATGCTATTATATTATCTATTTTTACAAAATCATCACCATTTGTCATGCTATATGTAACTTCTTCTTTTTCTTGTGGTTCTTGTATCTCATTTTGTTCTATTTGCTGTGGTTCTTCAACATTTTGATTTCTATTTCTATATGCAAATATTCCTAAAGCTATTAAAGCTATAATAATTACGATTATGATTATAATAATTTTAAACTTTTTAGTTTTCTTATTTTTATTATTTCTTCCTCTAACACCACTTCTCATTATTATCTCCTACTTAATTTCTATTAATTCATACTCTTTTGTACCTAATCCAATTTCCTCACCATGTTCAATTTGGCTTTCCCAGTTTGTCTCTGGATGATTACAATGGAATAAATCTTTTTCTTTTACTCCATTTTTCATTTGTTCTGCTAAATAGCTATTTTCAAATACCTCTTGTTTATTAACTAAATCTGCACATGCTTTATCTAATGCTACCATATCAAAAGATGCAAGCATTCCAATATTAGGTACAATTGGTGCATCATTTTCTCCATGACAATCACAATTAGGTGAAACATCACAAATTAAACTTATATGAAATTGTGGTTTATCTTTAACTACTGCTAATGCATATTCTGCCATTTTCTTATTTAAGATATCTGCTGCTTCATCATTTGGAGATTTAATTGCATCAAAATTACAAATTCCTATACATCTTCCACAACCTACACACTTATTGTGGTCAATTACTGCTTTTCCTTCTTCATTATATGAAATTGCTCCATGTGCACATATTTTTATACATTGTTTACATTTTTTACAATGTTCTGGTATTACATTAGGCTTTCCACTACTATGCATTTCCATTTTTCCTGCTCTTGAACCACAACCCATACCAATATTTTTAATTGCTCCTCCAAATCCAGTTCCTTCATGTCCTTTAAAATGGTTCATTGAAATTATTACATCTGCATCCATTATAGCCCTTCCAATTTTTGCAGTTTTTACATACTCTTGGTTTATTTCAACATATTGTTCATCAGTTCCTTTTAAACCATCTGCAATAATTATATGACATCCTGTTGTAAATGGATTGTATCCATTCACATATGCCGAATCCAAATGGTCTAAAGCATTTTTCCTACCACCTACATATAAAGTGTTGCAATCTGTCAAAAATGGTTTTCCTCCTAATTTCTTAACCAAATCAACTATAGCTTTTGAGTAATTTGGTCTTAAATATGCCAAATTTCCTGGTTCTCCAAAATGTATTTTAATTGCCACATATTTATTTTCAAAATCAATATTTTCAATTCCTGCTTTTCTAACTAACTTTTCTAATTTTTGTAATAAATTATATCCTGGTTTTGCTCTAAAATCTGTAAAATATACCTTTGATTTCTCACTCATGATATCACTTTCCTTTCAGTTATATATTATCATAGTTTTTATTTGTATTCAACACAATTTATATTAAAACAAATCTAGCTTCGCTAGACCTTTTTCAACCTTTTAACATTTACTATATTATTTTAAGGTCTAGTAAGAAGCGTATAAGATTTGTTGTCGCGAAAAATTGTATAGCAATTTTTCTGTGCATCTATGTTTTTTAAGTTATAGGGAATGCAGTTTCCTATAACTTAAAAAATAAAGCATGTGCAAATCACATACTTTATCTATATATGTTTATATTAGAACATTATTCTTCTACTTTTTCAAACATATCTTT
>CALXXH010000044.1 GCA_944392635.1 uncultured Clostridia bacterium
GTCATGGGAATTTTTATTTATTCAAAAAATTAAAAATATTTTTATTTTTTCTATTGACAATTAATAGTTAGTCTCCAATAAAAATATAGAAATATTTTATCATAATATAATTCGAAAGTAAACAAATTTTATTTTACAAAGATGTAAAATAATGATATATTATAATAAAATTTGAAGGAGGAGATTGAGATGGAAAATAATGTACTTACTTTTTTAGGTAATGATAGTGGATTTGGAGATAGGAATAATTCAGCATATGTTGAAACTGAAAATGAATTATTTATAATAGATTGTGGCTTTACAGTCTTTAATGAAATTAAAAATAAATTTGATTTTAATAAATATAAAGAAATAAATATAATCATAACTCATTTGCATAATGACCATGCTGGTTCTCTTAGTCAAGTTATTTTATATCTATGGTTTATTTATCACAAAAAAACTAATGTGATTACAAATTGTAAAAATATGAGAAAATATTTAGAAATAACAGGTACTATGCCAGAAGCCTATGATATAAAAGATGATTTAGAAAATTTAAAATTTATAAAGACTGATCATACAGAATATTTAGATGCATATGGTTTTATTTTAACAATAAAAGGTAAAAAGATTTTATATACTGGGGATACATGTGCATTAGAGTCATTTTTACCATATATAAATGAAATTGATGAATTTTATATTGATTTATCTAAATTTGGTGGAGCACATTTAAAGGTTGATGATATATTAGAGGATTTGAAAAAGATAAAAGTAAAAGGAATAAAGATAATTCCAATGCATATGGATGATAAAGAATATATTGAAAATTTGATTAAGAATTTATAATAAAATAGCTTTCAAAACTAAAAAATATCAAACATGTAAAACAATAAAGTGTACATGTGAGATATTTTTTTATTTAAAAAGATAGATGTCAAAAAATAAATTTGTCAATAATTTAAATATATGATATACTATATACTATAAAAAATGTCTAATCAGTTTACGATAATTAATTATACATTTTTAGTAAAGTTTAATATTATAAAAAGGAGAAGTTTTGAAGTGGATGAATTTAAAGTTATTGTAGTTATGAATGAAGCTATGTTAAAATTGTTAAAAGATAAGGGAGATAATTATGAAGAAAATTTAAAAATTAGCAAATATTTAGAAGATGAAACCATTTTTTTCAAAATAGATAAACTACATGCATATAAAATTTTAGAAAACGTTGGAGTAAAACAAGAAAGTATGGAAACAGTCTATAAAAAACTAATATCACCAAGTATATTTTATGATTTACTAAATAAAGGAAAAATTAAAGCAGATGATGATAAACTGATTGTTAAATATAATTTATACAACCCAAATGATTTATTTAAAAATAGAAAATAAAAATATTGAAAATGGAGGAATTTAAATGAATGATGAACATATAAAACAATTTTATAATGAATTAAATCAAACATTAGAAGGCGATTACAAAATAATTTTAGAACCTAACAGAAATTTAACAGAAGATTGGATTGAATATGATCAAGTAAAATGGGAATTAGAAGAGCCAATTCAGCAATTAGTAGAAACATTATTAAAAGAGAACACATTAAGTTTTGAAGACAAAATTTTGAGAGTTTATGAGTATATATGTTTAAATTATATATATGATACTAATGTGTTATATTTCTTTAAAAAAGATACTAGTGATATAAATAATATCAAATATATTGCTGTAGATTGGTATGGAAGAATAGTTGATGAAAACTGGAAGGAAAATAGAAAAAAACATAATAGAAGAATATGTTATGAATTTTCTAGATTTTATGCTAAAGCAATAAATGAACTACGAGGGAAAAAAAATGATGTTGAAGCTTTTATGGTTGGAGATAGAGATAATTTACATTATGTTGTAGGTTTAATAGGCAATGAATACAGTGCTATTTTGGATTTAGATGATTTCAACAAATTAAAGGATCTTACAAGATTAAAATTAGGATTAACACTTGAAGGTATAAAAATTTTAAGGGACACGAATGGTAAACTTAAAGAAGCTATTGACAAATTTAATAAAGGTAAATTAAACGAATTGGCTAAAGTTGAAGAAGCAAAAAAAGAATTGAAGGGAAAAGATACTATTAAATATTTTAATAGCATTATAGACATATTGAAAAGCTATAATATTGATTCACAGGGATTTTTTGAATATATGAGATTAATAATTGAAGATGAAGAAATTGAAATAGAAATACTATGGAAGGAAGATATAGGAGCTAAAGAAAGAAGATATGAAAGATGTTTGATTTTTGATTTTGAGTCTAAGAGTTACTTGCTTGATAGTATTGATAAAACATTATCTGTAATTGATAAAGAAAAATTAGATAATAAAATTTTTATATTTAATCCAGAAGAAAATGAATATCCTTATTATGGAGGATAATGTGATTTTTATATAAAAATAGGGGAGAAATTAATATGAGTATAAATGTAGAGAAACTTACAAAATTAAATGAAATAGTTAGTTTATCTTTTCGAAGAAAGCATATAATTGTATTAAATCCAGCAGACAAACAAGAAAACGAGGATAGTACAAATGCAGATATAGAATATGATAAAACTGAATGGAAAATACCAAATAAACTTAGTTATTTGATTAATGAATTATCTCAAAGTAGCTATTTAAACAACGAAGATAAGATTTTAATGATATTTGAAAAAATATGCAAAGGGTATGTATATGATGATAATTTAATATCTTATATACAAAAAATAGATGATGAATCATATGAGTTGCCAGATTGGTATGGAAGAGAAGTTGACCAAGAATGGGAAAAGAACAGAGAACAACATAATAGAAGAGTATGTTATGAAGTATCTAGATATCTTGCAGAATCTCTTAAAGAAATATTTAAAGATAATGATGATTATAATGTTTGTATTCTTTGGGACAAGGGAAATACTCATTATTTCGTAGCTTTAACTTGTAATGATTACAGCATTACTTTAGATACAGATGATTTTAATAATATAAAAGATCTTACAAGATTAAAAACAGGATTAACTGCTCAAGGTATTGTTGTTTTAGATGATAAAGAAGATAAATTTAAAAATGCACTTGATAAATTTAATGAGAATAAAAGAGAAGATTCTATAATGAAAATAGAAGATGATATAAGTAATAATACTATTAATTCAAATTCTAATGGAGAAAATAAAGATTTTAATCCAACTGAAGAAAATGATAATATAAATTTTATTAAAAATGCAATAGAAATATTAAGAGACAAGTATGATATTGATTCACAAGGATTATTTGAATATATGAAAGAAATAATAGATATTAAATTAGGTCCAGAATCAAGAAAAAAAGTATGGAAGAAATTAGACGGAAATGACAACAAGGCAACAAGATATATAAGATGTTTGGTTTTAGATGTTAATAATCAAAAATACATAATTGATGTGGATAGAAGAGAATTGCGTACTTTTGATGAAGAAGAATTTAAAGGAGAAAATCCAGACTTTATACCTTTTAAAGATCTTTCTCGAGATGGCGAAGAACCATATGATGGAACATAGTTGTGAAAATATTGAAAAATCAACAAAAAAGTGGTATAATAAAGGTGTAGCAAAAGTACACTTTTTTGAAAAAGGAGGAAGACAACTATGTTAAAAGTTGCAATTGCAACAGCATCGACTGAAAAAATCAAGGGAATAAAGGAAGGAATTTCACGGTTCTATCATTTAGAACAAACTGAAGTTGAACTTTATTCTAAGTCAACTGAGTCAGGTGTTCCAAGGCAACCGTTTGGAGATGAAACTTATGAAGGAGCCATAAACAGAGTAAATGGCATAAAAAAAGAATTTCCTGGGATGGACTTGTATATCAGTTGTGAGGCTGGTATTGAAAATGCATTTGGACAATATTTTAATGTGCAGATTGTGTGCATATTTGAAACTAAATCTCAAATGTATTTCTGGGGAAAAAGTTCTGGCTGGTCAATTCCTACTGAAGATATTGAGATAATTAAAAGTAATACTCTTGACACATATCTTAGGAGGAAAGGAATAAGTTGCATCGAAGAACTACTTGGAACATCAAATTCCAGAAGCTTAGCAGTAGCGCAAGCTACAGAGCTAGCATTAGCTTCTGGAAGATTAAGAAACAACTGAGGCTCATGCCCTCAATTGTTTCTTTTTATATTACCCCATCAGTTGGAATATAACTTTCATCTGGAGGATAAACATATTCTTCATTAGGAGCTGAAGTTTCTTTCATTTCAGTAACTTTAACAATAGGCATATCTCCATGATAATCACCTTTAGTTATTTCACCAGTTACATTGACCCAAGTGTTATTCTCAAAATCTTTTGCATTTTCATATTCTGCTAGAAAACCAACAACAACATATTGTCTATTAGAAGAAATAATCATATCTCGAGCTAAAACAAATTGATTTTCTTTCAAATCACTAACTCTATAAACATATCCAACAAAATTAATTTTTAAACCAACATAACTATCAATATTATCATGAACAGCCTTTAAAACATTTGTATAATTTGCTGATGAAATTGTAGAAACATTACTTTGAGGCAAACATGATGATTTATTCTTATTATGACTTGCACCATAAAAAATCTTAAAAGTCACAATACCAACAATTATAACGATTAAAATCATTGTTATAATAAAAAAACATTTAAATAAATTTTTTCCATTAACTTTAAAATTATATACAAACATAAAGTACCTCCAATTAAGCATAAGTATTTAAGCTATAAATTTATATGCAAAGAAAAATTTATATATTTTTCTAATTATTTAAGAATTATAATAAATAATATGTGATAAACTAAAAAATATGATAAATAGACTTGCTAAAATAGGATTTTAGTGATATAGTTACAAAGTAAAAATATAAACTTAGGAGGAATCGATTCAAAATGGGTATTTTAAAGAAAATCTTTAAATCATACAGTGAAAAAGAAGTAAAAAGAGTAATGCCAATAGTTCAAAAAATAAATGGGCTAGAGGAAGAAATGTCAAAATTAAGTGATAAGGAATTAAGAGGAAAAACAGAGTATTTCAAAGAACAATTAAAAAATGGAAAAACATTAGATGATATATTACCAGAAGCTTTTGCAGTTGTTAGAGAAGCATCTAAAAGAGTTTTAGGTATGAGGCATTTTGATGTACAATTAATAGGTGGTATTATCTTACACCAAGGAAGAATTGCAGAAATGAAAACTGGTGAAGGTAAAACATTAGTTGCAACACTTCCAGTATATTTAAATGCACTAGAAGGAAAAGGCGTTCATGTAATTACAGTAAATGATTACTTAGCAAAAAGAGATAGTGAATGGATGGGAAAATTATATAAATTCTTAGGACTTACAGTTGGATTAGTAATTGCAGGAATGGAACCTCAAGCAAAACAAGAAGCATACAATAGCGATGTAACATATGGAACTAACAATGAATTTGGATTTGACTACTTAAGAGATAATATGGTTATATACAAAAATCAATTAGTTCAAAGAGGATTACATTATGCAATTGTCGATGAAATAGACAGTATTTTAATTGATGAGGCTCGTACACCACTTATAATTTCAGGTAGAGCAAATGAATCATCAGATTTATATAAAAAAGCTGATAACTTTGTACGTAGATTAACACCAAAAGTTATAGTAGAAGAAGATGTTAAAAACTTTGACCAAGCAGAAGATAATGAAAACTATGACTATATCGTAGACTTAAAGGCAAAATCTGCATCATTAACACAAAAAGGTATTAAAAAAGCAGAAGAAGCATTTGGATTAGAAAACTTCAATGACCTAGAAAACTCAACATTAGTACACCATGTAAACCAAGCATTACGTGCACATGGTGTTATGAAAAAAGATATAGACTATATCGTAAAAGATGGAGAAGTTTTAATTGTTGATGAATTTACAGGTCGTATTATGTATGGAAGAAGATATAACAATGGATTACATCAAGCAATTGAAGCAAAAGAACATGTTAAAATTGCAGATGAATCAAAAACACTTGCTACAATTACATTCCAAAACTTCTTTAGAATGTATGACAAATTATCAGGTATGACTGGTACTGCCATGACAGAAGCACCAGAATTTGAAGAAATATATAACTTAGATGTTGTTGAAATACCAACAAACAAACCAATGATTCGTAAAGATGAAAATGATGTTATATATAAAAATGAAAATGCAAAATATAGAGCAATTGTAGAAAGTATAAAGGAAAGCCATAAAAAAGGACAACCAGTATTAGTAGGTACAGTATCAATTGAAAAATCTGAAAAACTTTCTAAATTATTAAAACAAGAAGGGATTAAACATGAAGTATTAAATGCTAAATATCATGAAAAAGAAGCAGAAATAATTGCTCAAGCAGGTAAATATGGAGCAGTTACAATTGCAACAAACATGGCAGGTCGTGGTACTGACATTATGCTAGGTGGAAATAGTGAATATTTAGCAAAAGAACAATTAAGAAGAAACAAAATGCCAGCAGAGTTAATTGAAGAAGCAGACACATATTATGAAACAGATGACCAAGATATTTTAAAAGCAAGAGAGCAATTCAAAGAGTTAGTAAACAAATTTGATGAGCAAATAAAAGAAGAAAAAGAAAAAGTAATTGAAGCTGGTGGATTAAAAATAGTTGGAACAGAAAGACATGAATCAAGAAGAATTGATAACCAGTTACGTGGACGTTCTGGACGTCAAGGAGATATTGGAGAGTCTAAATTCTATATTGGATTAGATGATGATTTAATGAAAATCTTTGGTGGAGATGCAATTACAAAAGTATATAATACATTAGGTGCAGATGAAAATATGCCAATAGATTCTAGAATAATTTCAAATGCAGTAGAAAATGCTCAAAAGAAAGTAGAAGGTAGAAACTTCAGTATTCGTAAAAATGTATTAAAATATGATGATGTAATGAATGCACAAAGAGAAATCATATATAAACAAAGAAGAGAAGTTCTAGATGGAGAAAATATTCATGACAACATTGTAGCAATGATAGATTTTGTTGCAGATAATATATCAAACATATTTATTGAAGGTGAAACTCAAGAATTAAATATAGAGTCATTAAATACAGAAATATTAAATGTATTTGGAATAGATATGTTAGACTTCATAAAAGAAAATAAGAATAATGTTCAAGCAATTGCAGATGAATTAAAGAAAAGGGCAATGGAAATTTATGAAGCAAAAGAACAAGAAATTGGTTCAGAACAAATGAGAGAACTTGAAAGAGTTGTAATGCTAAAAATAGTTGATGAAAAATGGATGAATCACATTGATAGCATGGATGAATTAAAAAATGGAATTGGACTTCGTGCTTATGGACAAAAAGACCCAGTTGTTCAATATAGACTTGAAGGATTTGATATGTTTGATGAAATGATTAATGACATTAAATATGATGTAACAAAAATATTAATGCATATAAGAAGTCAAGGAGAAACAAAAAGACAAGAAACTGTAAAAATAACAGGAGCAGCATTAGAAGCAATCCACAGTGTAGATGGTGGAGCAAAAATTGGTACTGATGTTGATAGAACGATTCGTAATGAAGGACCAAAAGTAGGAAGAAATGATCCATGTCCATGTGGAAGTGGAAAGAAATATAAAAATTGTTGTGGAAGAAACGCATAATAATAAGGAGCTATGGAAACATAGCTCTATTTTTTCATAAAACAAAAATTGCAAAAATTATAAATGTATGTTAAAATTAAACACGTTAGGAGTGTGATAAAATGTTTGAATTAGAAGAAAATTCTAAACTACTTGAAGAACTTGAAAACAAAATAAAAGAATTAGGTGAGTCACTTTGACATACCTAGGTTGAAACAAGAACTAGAAGATTTAGAAAAACAAACACTTGATGCAGAATTTTGGAATGACCAAAAAAATTCACAAAAAGTATTGGGAAGAATAAAGACATTAAAAAGAAAATGTAGTAATTATGAGGAAATAGAAAAAGAAATAAATAACTTAAAAGAACTAACAGAGTTAGTAAATATAGAGCAAGACCAAGAAATGGCAAAAGATATAATAAAAGGAACAAATAAGGTAAAAAAAGAAGTAGAAAAGTTTGAAATAGAAACTTTATTTTCTGGAAAATATGATAACAATAATGCAATAGTTACAATACATCCAGGAGCAGGAGGAACAGAATCACAAGACTGGGCAGAAATGTTATATAGAATGTATACAAGATGGGCAACTAAAAATGAATATGAAGTTAAAGAATTAGATTATTTAGAAGGAGAAGAAGCAGGACTTAAAAGTGTAACATTTGAAATAGTTGGAGAAAATGCATATGGATATATGAAGTGTGAAAAAGGTGTACATAGATTAGTTAGAATTTCTCCATTTGATAGTGGAGGTAGAAGGCATACATCTTTTGCATCTGTTGAGGTTTTACCAGAGATAACAGATGATATAGAAATTGAAATAAATCCAGATGATTTAAGAATAGATACATATAGAGCATCAGGAGCAGGGGGACAACATATAAACAAAACATCATCTGCTGTTAGAATAACACATATTCCAACAAATATTGTTGTTGCATGTCAATCAGAGCGTTCTCAAATACAAAATAGAGAAACTGCAATGAAAATGCTTAAATCAAAATTACTGGACTTAAAAGAACAAGAACAAAAAGAAAAAATTGAAGATTTAAAAGGTGAACAAAAAGATATAGCATGGGGAAGTCAAATAAGGTCATATGTATTTTGCCCATATACAATGGTAAAAGACCATAGAACAAATTTTGAAGTTGGAAATGTAGAAGCAGTTATGGATGGAAATATAACAGATTTTATGGAGGAATACTTAAAATCGTTGACAATAAAAAATAGATAGAATATAATATTAGAGAGATTAATTTAATTAAGTTAAACTCTCTATATTATTTTTTAGAAGTTTTTTACTTATACAATAAAAGTTTTAAGTTAAAAAACTTTAAAGAGGTGACAATAAAAATGGAGGACATAATTGTATTAAAATTTGGAGGAAGTTCAGTTGCAGACAATGAAAAACTAAAAGTTGTAGCAGACAAAATTACTAACATGTATGACAAAAATAA
>CALXXH010000045.1 GCA_944392635.1 uncultured Clostridia bacterium
ATTTAAATATAATAAGTGATAGTATATCAATAAATAATGAAAAAATAGAATATGAAGAAATTTTGAAAACAGGATAATCAAACATAATAATCGCCAGTCAAGGCGATTTATTAATAAGGTATGTTGGAAGTTAAAAAAATCCACACCATTAATATTTGCTTTCCATCCAGAGGGAAAAGGAATATGAGGGAAACTATTTGAAATACGTATAGCTTTCGCATAAGCACTACTACTTTGTGAAATGTTATTTGTAACCAAATCAACACTATCTGGATTTACCATTGGAGTAATATAAATAGAAGTAGAATTAAATAAATCTGGAATATATTGATTATATAAATAGCTTTTATTTATATATGAAATACAATAATCCTCAATAAATTTCATTAATACAATACTTGTTATCCATTCATTACCATGTATTGAAGCAGAATAAAAAACTTTTTTCTTTCCACGTCCTAATTTAATGGAATAAATGGGTTTTCCTAATACACTATTGCCTATAACTTCTATATTCAAGAAAGGATAGGCTTTTAATAATTCATAGATATTAAAACTTAAAATATTTGAATTGTAAGGAACATCTGTATAAACAATACTCAATATTATCACCTAGGATATTGTATGTAGATAGATATGAAATGTGAATGAAAATAAAAAATATATCTAAATAATAAGATATATTTTTTTAGAATATATTATGGAGCGGGTAGAGGGAATCGAACCCTCGCTATCAGGTCGGAAGCATGACATTCTACCACTAAATTATACCCGCATTATAAATTTGTAAACCTTATATTCACAGCAAATCCACTGGCATAGTAGACAGTGTTCATATAAGGGAACAATGGTGGAGATGAGGAGAGTCGAACTCCTGTCCATAATACTTTCCATATAAACTTCTACAAGTTTAGTTTATCTTTTAAATTCATCATATTTTCACCGATAAACAGGTTAAAATATAATATAGCTTCTAATTACCCACCATCTTTGAAGCAAAAATGGTTTTGTTTCCCACAAGTTATGACACTTTATCTAAATATGTGGGCTATTTAGTAAAGCGTAGCTGCAACTATTAGGCAGCTAAAGCTACTTCTTGTTTATTAGCGTTTATATTTAATTTCGCTTTTTTTAAGTGGCCTAAGCGACCATCCACTACTTGCTATTTATACTTCTGGTAGTATGTCGAAACCATTACATCCCCAGATACTTATTTATTATACTATATTTTTTGGAAAAATTCAATATTTGTAAAATTCCAAATTATAGTGATAAAGTTAGAAAAATGTACCAAAATGAAGGTTTATTTGAAATTATAATCTAATTCATATTTTTTATTATTTAAATAAGATAAAATACCACTCTCAGTCTTAAAATTGAATTTAAAAATATAACTACAAAGCATTTGATATTTTTTTCCAAATTGCTTATTAATACTATTAATTCCATATTTTCCATCACCAATAATAGGATAACCTAAATGAGCTAGATGAGCACGAATTTGATGAGTTTTACCAGTTTCAATTTCAACATCTAAAAGGCAAGTATTATTTGAATATTTTTCTAAAATAGAATAAGTAGTAACTATTTTTTGGCAACCTTTTTTAAAAGTATCACTTATATATACTTGTGATTTTTTATTATCTTTAAAAAGATAGGCTTCACATCTTTTTTGATTTTCTTTTGGAATTCCATAAACTAAAGTTTTATAGTGCTTTTCTATCTCATGATTTTTGAATTTATCTAATAAAATATTCAAGCTTTTTTCATTTTTAGCATATAAAATTAGACCAATAGTATTCCTATCTAATCTATGGCATGGCATTGGTTTATATTTGTAATCTTTGTATTTCATGTGAACTAGTGATGTTAGGCTATCTTTTCCTGTAACTTCTATATTATATGGTTTATTTATTATTAAAATATTATCATCTTCATAAAAAATATCAAGATTAATAGATGGAGATAATAGCTCATCTGCAATGTATATTAGTATTTCATCTCCATTGTAAATAGTAACATTTTCGTTTACACGCTTGCCATTAATTTTTATATCTTTTTTTCTTAGAGTTTTATAAAATAGGTTATTTGTTAAACTTGGTAGCGCATCTTTTAAGAATATATTCAATTTTTTATTATCATATTTTTTATCAACAATTAATTTTTTCATATTAATATTATACAAGGATAGCATGAAAAAAGCAAGAAAATTACAAAAGTTGAAAAATTATGTAAATAGTGATATACTTATATTATACTATAAATAAAAAGCAATAAGGAGGAAAAAGGATATGAAAATGAATAGTACAGGGGACTACGAAGTATTAAATGACGGATTATTCATTCAAGATCCAGAAACTGAGGAGAAGATGGTATTTCTTTTGGATCCTAAAGGAAAGGTTGTTCTTCGGTCAATGCTAGAGGAAGACATCAAGGAAGCTGTTAATATAATGGACATCAGCAGAAGCCAAAAAAGAAGAAAGATGAAATTTTTATTTAACTGTATCCCCAAAAAGGGTTCAGAAAACTATTTCTTTGTGGCCGAGAAAATCCTTGAAAGTGGAGAAGAGAATCTATATGCTAAAGAACGTAAAATTGTAGGCTTTGGAGCAAGAACTGATAACAGCATTGAGGTCAATGTCTGGGAAGAAGAATTTTCCACAAGAATATTGGCTTTGGTTAGTAAGCTGGCAGATTACTTTGGAATAAAGGGATTACCATTTCTTAGAAGTTTCAAATAACCTCAAGCAGAAAGACTTCTTTATGAAGTCTTTTTGCGTTGTAATAATTGAAATTCCAATGAATATAATAGATATGTGAAAATTATGTGAAAATTGCTAAAAAACCCTTGACTTTTTCTATAAATGGGTATAAATTATTAGCAGTCAAAGATAAAGAGTGCTAAAAACAAAAAGGAGGTAATTTAAATGATTAAACCATTAGGAAGTAGAGTATTAATAAAAATGAAAGAAGGCGAAGAAACAACAAAAAGTGGAATTATTATAGCACAAGCAGCACAAGAAAAACCACAAATTGCAGAAGTTATAGAAGTAGGACCAGGAGAAGTATTTGATGGTAAAAAAGAAGAAATGCTTGTTAAAAAAGGTGACAATGTAATAATAAGTCAATATGCAGGAACAGAAGTAAAATATGAAGGTGTAGAATATAAAATTGTAAAGCAAGAAGATATTTTAGCAATAGTTGAATAGAAGAGAAAGGAAGGTAATTTAAAATGGCAAAAGTTATTAAATTTGGAGAAGATGCAAGAAAATCTTTGGTAGAAGGTGTAAATAAACTAGCAGATACTGTTAAAGTTACACTTGGACCAAAAGGAAGAAATGTAGTTTTAGATAAAAGCTTTGGTGCACCACTTATTACAAATGATGGTGTTACAATAGCAAAAGAAATAGAGTTAGAAGATAAATTTGAAAATATGGGTGCAAGACTAGTTAAAGAAGTTTCAACTAAGACAAATGATGTTGCAGGAGATGGAACAACTACAGCTACAGTTCTAGCTCAAAGCATGATAAAAGAAGGAGTAAGAAATGTTGCAGCAGGTAGTGATCCAATGGCAATTAAAAGAGGTATTGATAAAGCAGTAAATACAGCAGTTGATGGATTAAAAGAAATTAGTTCACCTGTAAATGGAAAAGAAGACATAGCAAGAGTTGCAAGTATTTCAGCAAATAATGAAGAAATTGGAAACTTAATTGCAGAAGCAATGGAAAAAGTTTCAAAAGATGGAGTTATTACAATAGAAGAATCAAAAACTTCAAATACAGAATTAAATGTTGTTGAAGGAATGCAATTTGATAAAGGATATTTATCTCCATATATGGCAACTGATACAGAAAAAATGGAAGCAGTTCTAGATAATCCATATATCTTATTAACAGACAAAAAAATCAGTAATATTCAAGAAATATTACCATTACTAGAAAGCTTAATGCAAGAATCAGGAAAATTATTAATTGTTTGTGATGATATGGAAAGTGAAGCTTTATCTACTTTAATATTAAACAAATTAAGAGGAGTATTAAATGTAGTAGCAGTTAAAGCACCAGGATTTGGAGATAAGAGAAAAGCAATGTTACAAGATATTGCAACATTAACAGGAGCTGAAGTAATTACTCAAGATCTAGGATTAGAATTAAAAGATACAACAATAGCACAATTAGGTCGTGCAAAACAAGTAAAAGTTCAAAAAGAAAATACAATTATAGTAGATGGTGCAGGAGATAAGGGGCAAATAGCAGATAGAGTTGCACAAATAAAAGCACAAATAAATGAAACAAAGAGTGATTATGATAAGGAACAATTACAAGAAAGATTAGCTAAAATTGCTGGAGGAGTTGCAGTAATTGGAGTTGGAGCAGCAACAGAAGTTGAAATGAAAGATAAAAAATTAAGAATTGAAGATGCATTATCTGCAACAAAAGCAGCTGTTGAAGAAGGAATTGTAGCAGGTGGAGGAACAGCTTTAATAAATGTTATTCCAAAAGTAGAAAAACTTGTAGATTCATTAAAAGATGGAGAAAAATTAGGTGCTGAAATTGTATTAAAAGCATTAGAAGAACCAGCAAGACAGATCGCTATAAATGCAGGGCTAGAACCAGCAGTAATTGTAGAAAAAGTTAAAAATTCAAATGTAGGTGTTGGATTTGATGCTGGAAAAGAAGAATATGTAGATATGAAAAAAGCAGGAATAGTAGATCCAACAAAAGTTACAAGAAGTGCACTTCAAAATGCTGCATCAATAGCATCAATGGTACTTACAACTGAAAGTTTAGTAACAGATGCACCAGAACAAAAATGCAACTGTGGAAACCATGGAGAAGGAATGCCATCAGGAATGGATGGAATGTATTAATAATTTTGCTAAAAGTATACACTTTTTTTAAAATATATGTTATAATTATAATAGAGTGAAAAAAGTGATATACGGAGGTAAAAGGATATGTTTGAGAGTAAATATAGTAAAGTATTAACAGTAATATTAGTTATAGTAATAATTGCAGTTTTAGGATTATTAGGATTTTTAGCATATAACTATTATCAAAATTATATAATATCAAGAGATACGTCAGCATTTGTTGATGACTTCCAAGGAGAAGTAAAAGATGGAGAAGCAAACGATAATGGAACTAATACAACAGATGAAAACCCATTTGATCAATTACAAGATTCAGAAACTTCTTCAGGAAATACACAAAAAACATATAAAGGTTTTGGAGTATTAGGAACAATTGAAATTCCAGCTACAAATTTAAAATATCCAGTATTAGAGAAAGTAACAAAAAAATCAATTGAAACAGCAGTTGCATTCCTATATGGAGTTGGATTAAATCAACCTGGAAACAGTGTAATTATAGGACACAATTACAGAAATGGATTATTCTTCTCTAATAATAAGAAATTAAATATAGGAGATAAAATATACATAACAGATAATGATGGAAATAGGGTAACATATTCTATATACAACAAATTTGAAACAACACCAG
This sequence comes from uncultured Clostridia bacterium, assembly GCA_944392635.1. Taxonomy (GTDB): domain Bacteria; phylum Bacillota; class Clostridia; order TANB77; family CAG-508; genus CAG-269. Next base: position 5,505 of record CALXXH010000045.1, read on the forward strand.
AAGATACATCATTCTATCAAAGAGATACAGCTGGAATTCCAGAAGTTACATTATCAACATGTACAGATGATAGTAGTGCAAGATTAATAATCTTAGCAAAAGCAGACCAATAATATAAAGATTAAAAATATAATTGAATATTAGTTTGAGATAGAAAAGTTAAATTTTCTATCTCTTTTTTTCATAATATCCTTTATTTTTCTATTTAAATTGTATATAATATGAAAGATAAAAATAACGAAAAAGGAATGAGTCAAAATGAATAAAAAACAAGCAAAAGAAAGAATTGAAGAATTAAGGAAAAAAACAGAATACTATGCTGGAAAATATTATGATGATGACAAACCAGAAATATCAGATTTTGAATATGATATGCTAATGGTAGAATTAAGAAATTTAGAAAAAGAATATCCAGAATTTCAATCTAGTGAATCATTAACACAAAAAGTTGGTGGACATGTAAAAGAAGGATTTACAAAAGTAACACATGAAGTTCCACTTCAAAGCTTGCAAGATGTTTTTAGTATAGAAGAAGTAGAAGAATGGGTAGAAAAAATAGAACAAAAAGCTAAAGAAAATGATATTAAAGATGTAAGATATGTAGTAGAAACAAAAATAGATGGCCTATCAGCTGCATTAGAATATAAAGAAGGTGAATTTGTAAGAGGTGCAACAAGAGGAAATGGACTAGTTGGAGAAGATGTTACACAAAATTTAAAAACATTAAAAACAATACCTAGCAAAATAAATGATAAAATAAATATAACAGTTCGTGGAGAAGTATTTATAAGCAAAAAAGACTTTGAACAAATGAATCAAGAAAGAGAAGAAAATGAAGAAGAATTATTTGCAAATGCAAGAAATGCAGCAGCAGGTTCATTAAGACAATTAGATAGTAAAATAACTGCAAAAAGACCATTAGACATATATATTTTTAATGTGCAAAAAATAGAGGGAAAAGATTTTAATTCACATTTTGAGGAATTAGAATATTTAAATAAACTAGGATTTAATGTGAATCCAGTTAGAATATATTGTAAAACAATAGAAGAAATAAAAAGTGCAATACAAAAAATAGGAGATGAAAGAGAAAACTTAACATTTGGAATTGATGGAGCAGTTGTTAAAGTAGATGATTTAAGATTTAGAGAAATATTAGGAACAACAGCAAAAACTCCTAGATGGGCAGTTGCATATAAATATCCACCTGAGAAAAAAGAAACAATATTAAAAGAAATTATTTGTCAAGTTGGAAGAACTGGAGTAATTACACCAATGGCAATTTTAGAGCCAGTAAAAGTTGCAGGTTCTACAATATCAAAAACAACACTTCATAATGAAGATTTTATAAAAGAAAAGGAATTGAAAATAGGAGATACAGTTGTAATACAAAAAGCTGGAGATGTAATTCCAGAAATTGTTGAAGTGAAAAAAGAAAAAAGAACAGGAAAAGAAAAAGATTTTGAAATGCCAAGAATATGTCCTGTATGTGGAGCACCAGCTGTAAGAGAAGAAGGAGAAGCAGCAATAAGATGTACAGGTATAGAATGTCCAGCAAAGTTATTTAGAAATTTGGTACATTTTGTATCAAGAGAGGCAATGAATATAGATGGATTAGGAGAGAATATAATTCAGCAATTACTAGATAGGAAATTAATACAAAATATAGCAGATATATATACACTAACATTTGAAGAAGTTGCATCATTAAAGAAAAATGGTAAGAAATTTGCTCAAAATTTGATAGATAGTATTGAAGAAAGCAAACAAAATGATTTGTATAGATTAATAACAGCATTAGGAATTAGACATGTTGGAACAAAAGCGTCAAAAATACTTGCAAGAAAGTATAAAAATATAGATAATTTATTAAATGCAAAACTTGAAGATTTAAGCAATATAAATGATATAGGACCAGTAATGGCAGCAAGTATAGTGGAGTTCTTTTCACAAGAGCAAACAAAGGATTTAATTGCAAAATTAAAAATGGCAGGAGTAAATACTATAGCAATTGAGGAAGAAGAAACAGATAATAGATTTGAAGGAAAAACATTTGTATTGACAGGAAGTTTAGAAAAATATACAAGAGGAGAAGCAAGTGATATAATAGAAAAATTTGGAGGAAAAGTATCAGGTTCAGTTTCTAAAAAAACAGACTATTTACTAGCAGGAGAAGAAGCAGGCAGTAAATTAACAAAAGCCCAAAGCTTAGGAGTAGCAATTATTACGGAAGACCAGTTTGTTGAAATGATTAGCTAATTTTAAGTGAGGACAAGAATACAAAATTGAGAAATAAGAAAGGATATGGTCATGGAAGATTATTCATTTGAAAGAATGTGGTTTGATTTAAAAAATGGTTATCAAATATATTATACTTATGTTGGTAACAGGTATCTTTTATTTAAAACAGCTGAAAATTGTTATACACAAAAATTGTTATCAGCACATAATAAAAATCCACAGCCTAAAATGTTGATGTTAACATTAAAAAGAGTAAAAGAAATGTTTCCATATATGGAAGATATTGAATATAAAATGACAACAGAAGATTAATATTTTATAATTAAATTAAAGTAGAAAGGTTTGAAGTAAAAATGGCAGTAATTATTGATGGAAAAGCATTAGCTAAAAAAATAAGACAAGAATTAAAAGTGGAATGTGATGAATTAAAATCAAAAGGAATTAATCCAAAACTTGCAGTAATAATGGTAGGAGATAATCCAGCATCAAAAGTATATGTTAGAAATAAAAGTAGAGCTTGTGATGAAATTGGGATTGAATATGAAGAATATTTATTACAAGATGATATAAAACAAGAGGATTTGATTAATTTAATAAAAAAATTGAATGAAGATAAAACAGTAAATGGAATCTTATTACAAAGTCCAATACCAGATCACTTGAATATTAATCAAGCATTTAAAACAATTACATATAGAAAAGATGTAGATGGGTTTACACCATCAAGTGTGGGAAAATTGTGTATAGGAGAAGATACATTTATATCATGTACACCTTATGGAGTAATGAAAATGTTTGAAGAATACAATATTGACTTAACAGGTAAAAATGTGGTAATATTAGGAAGAAGCAATATTGTTGGAAAACCTTTAATTCAATGTTGTTTAGCAAAAAATGCAACTGTTACAGTATGCCATTCAAAAACTAAAAATATTGAAGAATATACAAAAAAGGCAGATATATTAATTTCTGCTATTGGAAAAGCAAAATTTGTTACAAAAGATATGGTAAAAAAAGATGTAGTGGTAATAGATGTAGGAATTAATAGGAATGAAGATGGAAAGCTAGTTGGAGATGTTGACTTTGAAGCTGTTGAGCCATTAGCAAGTTATATAACACCAGTTCCAGGAGGAGTAGGACCTATGACAATTACTATGCTAATGAATAATGTTATAAAAGCAGCAAAAGAACAAAATGATGAAAATACAATGTTCTAATATAATATGTAAATTATTTTAACTCTATTTGAGATTTTAGTATAAAAGATAAAAATCCTGTAATAGAATTAAATTTGAAAATT
>CALXXH010000046.1 GCA_944392635.1 uncultured Clostridia bacterium
ATTTAGCAGAATCAGCTAATATTTTTAGTTTTTCATATATATCCATAACATAACCTCACATACCAAACATTTGTACACATTATATCACAAAAAAATAAAATGTCAAACATTTATTTGTAAAAAATAATTTATTGTTAAGATAATCATTCTATTTGTATACCGATTTAATACAGAAATAATAAAATGTTTAGTAATCAATACAATAAATGTCGAATTTTGCGATGAGTTTTTTTAAAGAAAATATAAAAAACTATTGCAATTTTTGACATTTTTTGGTAATATATATAAAGTAAATGTGTTTAAAGCATTTATTGAAAATAACTAGTTATTATAATATTAAAATTCGAATTAAAAATCAAATATATTAATTTTTAGTATTTAAATTTTATTCGCGTAATTCCAAAAAACATTTTAAATTTATATTTAACTTTATATACATTCTAATTTTAAGTCTAAATTTAAGTCCAGAATAAAATTCAAAAAATATATAGAAGAATAAATGTAAGAACATAATTACTAATAAATCAAAATTTACACAGAAAGTATTGAAAAATATAAATACTTTTGTTAAAATAGGAAGGAGAAATGTGTTTGAAAAATGCAAGACAACAAGTAGATAGATTGCCACTTACAAATGATTATGTATTTAAAAGAGTATTTGGTAAAAAAGGAAATGAAAATATATTAAAAGATTTGTTAGAGGCAATACTAGATATAAAAATAGAAAAAGTAGAAGTACAAAATCCAGAAATCCCAAAGGAAGCAATAGAAGATAAACTAAGTGTATTAGATATAAAAGCAGAGTTAAATAAAAATACAATTGTAGATATAGAAATGCAAGTAGTAGATGAAAAAAATATAGAGGAAAGAAGTGTAGTATACTTAAGTAAGAATTCATCAGGACAATTGCAAATAGGAGAACAATATACAAATTTAAAAAAATCAATAGTAATAAATTTATTAAATTTTAATCATTATAAAAGAAATAGTTATCATCATGTATCAAGAATGAAATTTGATAAAACTAAAGAAAATGAATATGTAGATATGGGATATAAAGATGAAGAAGAACTAGCAACAGAAAAACTAGAAATGCATTTTATAGAACTACCAAAATTCAAAAAGAAAAATCCAGGAGTAGAAAATAAAATAGAACAATGGTTATGGACAATAATAGGAGAGGAGGGGAAGATGAAAATGGCGAAAAAAGATAACAAAGAAGTTGAAAAAGCAATAAAAATAGTAGATGAAATGAGTATGAATAAAGAAGAAAGAGAGTTATATGAAGCAAGACTAAAAGGAGAATTTAACTATAATACAGCAATATATGTAGCAAAAAAAGAAGGAGAAAAATTAGGAAAGAAAGAAGGAAAAATTGAAATTGCTAAGAAATTGTTATCTAAAAAAATGCCAATAGAAGAAATAGTAGAAATAACAGGTTTAACTGAAGAAAAAGTGAAAGAATTAAAAAAAGAAAGTATGTAAAAATAATAGCTAATAATGAAAATTAACATTATTGGCTATTTATTGACTTCTACTATTATTTATAAATATGAAAATTAAATTAAATAACTTGAAATTTAATAGAATTTAATATATGATATGCAAAGAATAAATATTTTATATTATAGAAAAAATAATACTAATGTTTTTCAAAAAGAAAGGAAAAAAATTAATATGAAATCAAATTGGATTAAATATGTTTTCATAATTTTTATAATAGCAATATTGATTTTTGCAGTATTTAAAATAAGACAAGATCAAGAAAATAGTCAACTAGAAGAAGAAACATCTTCAAGTGAGCAAGAACAAATAAAGGAAATTAAAGTAGGAATAGCCAGTTTAGATACAATAAATCCTATTCTTAGTAATAATAAAAATGTTCAAGATATTACAAAACTAATTTATGAACCACTAGTAAATTTATCAGCAGACTATAAAGCAGAACCATGTCTAGCAACAGAATGGGCAAAGCAAAATGATAATTCATATTTAATTAAATTAAGAGAAAATGTTAGATGGGCAGATGGGCAAAGATTTACAGCAGAGGATGTTCGTTTTACTATTGATAGGCTAAAAGAAGTATCTTCAATATATTCATATAATGTTCAATATGTAATTAGTGTAGATGTTGTAGATGATTATACAGTAAAGATAAATTTGGATAGAGAAGTTCCATTTTTTGAATATTATTTAACATTTCCAATATTATCAAAAGACTATTATGAAGGAGAAGATTTTACAACAACTGCAAAAAATAGTCAACCAATAGGTACAGGAAGATATAAAATTGATACAGTAGAGGCATCAAATATAGTATTGGTAAAAAATGAAGCATGGTGGAATATAAAAGATGAGCCTTTAACATTAGAAAAAATTACAATAAATTTGTATTCTTCAATTGGTGAGTTGTACAATAGTTTTAAAGTTGGAAATTTGGATTTGGTAGCAACTGACAATACAAGTTTAACAGAATATATAGGAACAATTGGATATACACCAAAAGAACTTAAAGGAAGAAATCATACATTTTTAGCATTTAATACACAAAATACATTATTATCAAGATTAGAAGTAAGGAAAGCAATTTCATATTCAATAGATAAAGATAATATAGTATCATCAGTTTTTAATAATCAGGCAATTGCAAGTAATTTTCCATTAGATTATGGAAGTTGGCTATGTCAAGATGCTGATACAAGTAGTGGATATAATGTAGAACAGGCAAAACAAGTGTTGCAAGAAGCAGGTTGGACATATCGTTCTAATTCTTGGCAAAAAACTGAAAATCGTAGGACTCAAAGAATAGAATTAAATTTACTTGTAAAAGCAAGTGATTCATCAAGAGTAGCTGTTGCAGAAAATATAAAGGCACAATTAGAAACACAAGGTATTAGAATAAATATTGTACAAGCAAATGATGATGAATATACAAATAGAATAAATAGTAAAAATTATGATATTGCTTTATGTACTTTGACATTATCTACTACTCCAGATTTAACAACATTTTTTGGAGATGGAAATTTAGCAAATTATACAAATGAAGAAATTGCAAGTATAATGAATGAAGTAAAAAATACAACAGATGAAAATGTATTGAAAGAAAGATATAGTCGTTTGATAGAAATATATAAAACTGATGCACCATATTTAAGCTTATATAATAACAAATATATAGTGGCATATAATTCTGGATTAGTAGGGGAATTGACACCAAATTGGTTTAGTTCATTTTATGGAGTTGAAGGCTGGTATAAGTAAAAGATTAAAAAAATTTATAAAAAAGTGTTGACAAAACAAAAATTTGGTATATAATGTTTTTATCAAACAAAAGTTCAAAAATATTAAGGAGGAAAATCATGGGAGAAAATACAGAAAAAAAGAAAGCATTAGAAATGGCAATGAGCCAAATAGAAAAACAATTTGGAAAAGGTTCAGTAATGAAATTGGGAGAATTTAAAGCAATGGAAGTTGAAGCAATTCCAACTGGAGCTTTAAGTTTAGATATAGCATTAGGTATAGGAGGAGTGCCAAGGGGAAGAATTATAGAAATATATGGACCAGAGTCTTCTGGTAAAACTACACTTGCACTTCATGTTATAGCAGAAGCACAAAAAATGGGAGGAGAAGCAGCATTTATTGATGCAGAACATGCTTTAGACCCAATATATGCAAGAAAATTAGGTGTAGATATAGATGATTTAATAGTATCTCAACCAGATACAGGAGAACAAGCATTAGAAATCACAGAAAGTTTAATTAGAAGTGGAGCATTAGATGTAATTGTTGTAGACTCTGTTGCAGCTTTAGTTCCAAAAGCTGAAATAGATGGTGATATGGGAGATTCTCATATGGGATTACAAGCAAGATTAATGTCACAAGCATTAAGAAAACTTGCTGGAGCATTAAATAAAACAAAAACTGTTTTGATATTTATAAACCAATTAAGAGAAAAGATTGGAGTAATGTTTGGAAATCCAGAAACAACAACAGGTGGTAGAGCTCTAAAATTCTATGCATCTGTAAGAATGGATATTAGAAAAATAGAGAATATAAAACAAGATGGAGAAGTAAAAGGAAGCCGTGTACGTGTAAAAGTAATAAAAAATAAAGTTGCACCACCTTTTAGAGAGGCAGAATTTGATATTGTATATGGAGAAGGTATATCAAAAGCAGGAAATATTTTGGATATGGCAGTAAACTTAGATATTATAGAAAAAGCAGGTTCTTGGTTTAGCTATAATGGGGAAAGAATAGGCCAAGGTAGAGAAAATGTTAAAAAATATTTAAAAGAAAATCCAGATATTTTAAAAGATGTTGAAGAAAAAGTTAGAGATAACTTTGCAAAAGCTTTTGAACAAAGTCTTGGAGAAGAATTACCAGTAGTAGATGATGACGAAGAAGAATAAAAGAATAGAATAATATGAATTAAATTTATAGGGGCAAACAGATTAAATTTAATATTTAATTTGTATGTCCTTTTTAATTATTTAAGAATAAAAAGAATTTTATAATCCTTGATATTTATTCCTAATTATAGTAAAATAGTAAAAGAATTTTAATATATTAGGGGTTAAAATGATAAAATTAATTGCAAGTGATTTAGATGGAACAATAATTGATAACAATAATCAAATATCATCATATGACTTAGAAGCAATAAATAAATTAAATCATAGTAATGTAAACTTTGCAGTATGTACTGGAAAGACATATTCTATGACAAAAAAATTATGCAAAGAATTAAAAGCAACATATGGTGTGTTTGGTAATGGAACACAAGTTATTAATTTAAAGACAGGCGAGGAAATTGTTAGAAATGTTATCACAAATATCCAAGCACAAGAATGTATAGATATAGCGAACAAAAATAATTTACATTGCCATATTTATACAGATGATAAGATAATAAGTCAAAAGTCTTTAAAATATATTGCATTTAGAAATTATCAGCTATATAAAGATGAAGTTGAATTTGAAATAGTAGATTCTCTAAAAGAATATATAGAAAAAGAAAATCCAAGTATATTAAAATTAGTTTTATCAAGTAAAAAGGATTTAGGAGAGATTAAAAAAGAAATATTAAATATAGAAAATCTAGAAGTGATTCAAATAAAAAAATATGATAAATATAAGGATAAGATAATAAACGAGGAATATGAATATTTAGATGTAGTGCCAAAAAATATTACAAAATATAATGCTTTAAAACAATTAGGAAATTATTTAAATATTTCAAACCAAGAAGTTATGGCAGTTGGAGATAATATAAATGACATAGAAATGATAGAAAATGCAGGAATTGGAGTTGCAATTGGAGGCAGTTATGAAGATGTAATAAACAAGGCAAAGTATGTAACTAAAAATACTGTAAAAACTGGAGGATTTGCAGAGGCAGTATATAAATTTATTGAAATGTAATAAAAAGTGAGGAATAATATATATGTATACAATAGAAGAATTTGATGAGCAGAAAACAAAAGTATTGAAATATATAATATATAAAAAGAGAAGTGAACAAGAAATAAGGAATAAATTTTCAAAAACAATAGATGAAAATATGTTAGAAGATATTATTGAATATTTAAAAGAAGCTGGATATATAAATGATAAAGAGTTTATAGAAAAAACAATTAATAATTTTAAATTATTAAAAAATTTATCAATAAAAGAAATGAAATATAAGCTACTTGCAAAAGGATTAAATAAAGATGATGTAGAGGATTATTTCTATGAGAATAAAGAAGAATTAGAAGAATATGAAACAAAATCAGCATCAAATATAATATATAAAAAGATGGGCTCAATGGAAGAAGATGAAATTAAGCAATATTTATTAAAAAAAGGATATAAAAAAGATAATATAAATAAAGCATTTGAGGATGAAGAATAAAAGGAGAATTAAAATGTCATTGTTAACTTTAGAAACCAAAAAATATTCAATTAAAATAGATAATTTTGAAGGTCCAATAGATTTATTGTGTCATTTGATTGATAAAAATAAAATGGATATTTATGATATTAATCTAAGTGAGATAACTGATCAATATATAGAATATTTAAAAGAACAAGAAAAATTAAATTTAGAAATTGCAAGTGAGTTTTTAGTAATGGCTTCTACATTATTGTATTTAAAGTCTAAAAAACTTTTACCTAAGCAAGAAGAAGAGGAAGAAGAATTAACAGAGGAAGAATTGATTAGAAGAATTATAGAGTACAAAAAATTTAAAGAAATAAGCAAAGTACTAAAGGAAAATTATATTGAGTTTTCAAATAGATATTATAAGCTACAAGAAGAAATTAAGCTTCCAAAACAAAAATTAGAAAAGAATTATGAAAATACATTAATACCAGAAGTTTATGAAAAACTTGTAGAAAGAAACAAAGTTAAATTAAATCAAAATGCAAAAAATATTGAAAAAATTGCTATAAAAGACAACTATACAGTTGCAAGTAAAGTAAAAGAAATGTTTAAGGTATTAGTAAAACAAAAAAGATTTATTTTTAATAAACTATTTTCAATAAAAACGCATAATAAACAAGAAGTTGTAACAGCATTTTCAGGACTTTTAGAATTGTCTAGAAGAAGTAAAGTAGAAACTAAACAAGAAGAACTATTTGGTGACATAGAAGTTGAAAGGTCAAAAAAAGTGGGTTAATTTATAAAAAATATGTTTAAATTACAAAAAAATGGAAAAACTAATTATAAACCTAAAAAGAAGGTGATATAATTGGTTTTTCTTTTGGTTTTGATAGGATTGTTAATAATATTAGTAATAATTGTTACTTCAAAGATAAGGTTTCAAATAAAAGATTTTGAATATTCTTTAATAAACATGCAACATGTAAATCCTAAGTATAAGATGCAGATATCGTGGTTCATTTTTGGAAAAATACCAATTGTAAGAATAGATATAGACAAAACAAAAATAAATAAATTAAAGATAAAAGAAAAAATTACAAATATAGAAACTGAAATTATACAGGGAAAGAAACCAATAAACAAGAACATTTTAAAGGTGATTAAAAAAATAAAATTAGATGTTAAAGAATTAAATTTAAAAATAGATTTAGGAACAGAAAATGCAGCATTGACTTCTATGATAATACCAATAATCAGTAGTATTTTAGCAATATTTTTGAGAAAAAAGATAAAATCTACAGAAGAACAATATTTCATAATAACCCCGATTTATCAAAATCGAAATTACTTAAATATTGATTTTTCAGGTATATTTGAAATAAAAATGAACCATATTATAAATATCATACATTTATTATTAAGAAAAGAGAAAAAAGGAGTGAAGAAATATGAGCGAACATCCAATAGAAGGGCTTATGACTACAGCTATGAATAGTATACAAGACATGATTGATGTAAATACAATTATAGGAGAACCAATTGAAACTTCTAATAATATTGTAATAATTCCAATATCAAAAGTTTCATTTGGATTTGCAGCAGGAGGTAGTGAATTTAAGGGAGAAACAGTAGATGAATATACAAAAAGAGATAAAGAAGAAGAAATACAATATAGACTTCCATTTGGAGGAGGAAGTGGAGCAGGAGTTACAATTAATCCAATTGCATTTTTAGTAATTCAAGCAGATAATGTAAAATTAATGCCAGTTACACATTCATCTTCAATTGATAAATTATTAGATTATATACCAGATTTAATGGAAAAGGTAAATAATATGATGAATCGTTGTATGCAAAACAAAAATGAGCAAACTCAAAAGATACTTAAAGATATGCAAAAAAAGCATGATAAAAATATGAAGAAGCAACAAGATGACAAAAAAGAAATAGAGAATAAAATTGAAAAAGAAGTAGAAAGGGTAAGACGAGAAACAAAGCCAAGAGAAGACATAGACTATGAATTTGAATATGATGAAACAATGGAAGATGAGTAGGATTTTTTATCCTACTCATTTATCTTAATAAATCAATCCATTTATAAATTATCTCTTTAGTCATTGTAAATAAATTAATTTTGTCAACTGAGTCATTTGCAACTAAGTTTACACTAGAAATAATTTCTCCGTTTAGTGAATAAGTGACAGAACCCAAGGTTTGACCTTCTTCAATTGGGGCAGAGATGTTTTCGTTAATAGTTATTGTTTGTTCTATATTTTTGTCTTCGCCTTTTTTAATCAAAACACCAGTATTATTTCCAAATACAATATCTACACTATTTTGTACACCTTTATTTACTGAAATAGTATCTAATATATCTCCTTGTTTTGCAAATTCTTTATATATAAAACTATTAAAACCATAATCTAATAATTTTTCTGCTTCAGCAAAACGGACCTTTGTTGAAGGTGCTTTCATAATAACAGCAATTAATGATAAACCATCACGAGTTGCACTTGCAGATAAGTTATATAATGCTAAACCAGTAGAACCAGTTTTTAGTCCAGTTGCACCTTTATAATTCTTAATTAATTTATTAGTATTTGCAAGCCTAGATTTTCCATCTCTTAAATCTTCCATCCAAATAGTGGTATATTTTGTAACATCGGGATGGTTAACAAGTAATTCTCTTGACATTAAAGCAATATCATAACTTGATGTTACATGACCATCTTCATCTAAACCATGGCAATTTTTAAAAGTTGTATCATTCATTCCTAAATCCTTTGCTCTATCATTCATCATCTGCACAAAAGCATCTTCTGTACCAGCTATATATTCTGCCATTGCAACAACACAGTCATTTGCTGATGCAACACAAATAGCTTTTAACATTTCATCAACTGTTAGAGTTTCTCTTGGATCAAGCCAAATTTGAGAACCACCCATAGAAGCTGCATTTTCACTACAAGGAACAGTGTCAGTTAATGAAACCTTGCCACTATCAACTGCTTCCATAATTAGTAAAATACTCATAACTTTTGTAACAGAAGCAGGACGTAGTTGTTCATGTTCATTTTTAGAATACAAAATCTTACCTGTAGATTGTTCAATTAAAATTGCAGATTCAG
>CALXXH010000047.1 GCA_944392635.1 uncultured Clostridia bacterium
CCCATAGGACCTCTTGCATGTAGCTTTTGAGTACTAATACCAATTTCTGCACCAAAACCAAATTCTCCTCCATCAGTAAATCTTGTAGAACTATTTACATATACACAGCTACTATCAATTTCATTAAGAAATTTAATTGCATTCTCATAATTATTCGTAATAATACTTTCTGTATGTTTTGTACTATATTTATTTATATGAGTAATTGCTTCATCTATATTATCTACAGTTTTTATTGATATAATCAAATCAAGATATTCTTTTCCAAAATCTTCTTCTGTTGCTTCTTTAATTTCTTTGCTATAACTACAAGCTCTTTTATCTCCTCTTATCTCAACATTTTTCTTTGATAATCTTTCAACTAATTTTGGTATAAATTCCTCTAAAATACCACTATTAATCACAAGAGATTCACAGCTATTGCATACTCCTGTTCTTTGTGTTTTTGCATTATCTATTATATCTAATGCCATTTCCATATTACAATCTTTATCAACATATATATGACAGTTTCCTGTACCTGTTTCTATTACAGGTACTGTACTATTTTCTACAACTGTTTTTATTAGTCCTGCTCCTCCTCTTGGAATTAATACATCTACATATTCATTTAATTTCATTAATTCTAAAGATGTCCTTCTTGATGTATCTTCTATTAAATAAACTACATCTTCTGGAATATTAAAATCTTTTAATGATTGTTTTATAACTTTTGTAATTGCTATATTACTATTTATAGCATCACTTCCTCCTCTTAAAATCACACAATTACTTGTTTTAAAACATAGGCTAAATGCATCTAAAGTTACATTTGGTCTTGATTCATATATAATTGCAATTACTCCTAAAGGTACTCTTTTCTTTAAAATTTCTAATCCGTTTTCTAATTTTTTACCTTCTATTGTTTCTCCCACCGGATCATCTAAATCTGCAACTTTTAATAAACTTTCAGCCATTTGATTAATCCTATTTTCATTTAATGATAATCTATCAACTAAACTTTGTTTTACATTGTTTTTTATTGCATTTTCTACATCAATTTTATTTGCCTTTAATATTTTTTCTTTGTTTTCTATAATTTTCTTAGATAAATATATCAATAACTCATTTTTTTGTTTTGTAGTTATCCTATTCATAAATCCAACTGTATCTTTTACTTTTTTACCAATATCATTTAAACTTTCCATACTTTCTCATTCCTTTCAATTATTTTTGCTAATTAATAGCCTTACATTCATTTATGCTTTTAATTAAATAATTTCTTATATTGTTTTTATTTTCTACATTTGAAACAAATAGTGTTCCATACTTTTCTCCATTTACTATTTTATTAATAATTTCAGGCTTTTTACCATTTGTTATAATCATATCTATACCTAGATTATTTACAATGTTTGCTGCATTTATTTTCGTATACATTCCTCCTGTTCCAACATCACTATCACTTGTTCTTTTAGCAAAACTAAATACATGCTCTCTTTTCTTAGTTACTGTATCTATGAATTTGGCATTTTTATTTATAAATGGGTCATCTGTGTATAATCCATTTGTATCTGTTAGCATAATTAATAAATCAGCTTTTGTTATTCCAGCTACTATTGCAGCTAAAGTATCATTTTCTCCAAATTCAATTTCATCTGTTGCAACAGTGTCATTTTCATTTACTATTGGTATTGCATTATATCTTAATAACTCATTAAAAGTTGCTTTTATATTTTGATATGACTTTTCTTTATCAATGCTATATTTTGTCATTAATATTTGTGATGCTATCTGGTTATATTTTGCAAATAGCTTATGATAACTTTCCATTAAGGCACATTGTCCAATTGCAGCACAAGCTTGTTTTTCTGCCATTGTTTTTGGTCTTGTTCCAATTTTTAATATTTCCCTTCCAACAGCAACTGCTCCTGAAGAAACCAATATTACATCTTTACCTTTATTTTTCAAATCACTTAAAGATTTTACCAATTCTTCTAATTTTTCATAATTTAAATTACCTGTATCTTTATTTGTTAATGTGGAGGAACCCACCTTAACTACTATTCTCTTTTTATTTTTCATTCTATTCCAATAAAATTCCATTTTCATTACCTCCAAATAATACAAAGTTGTGCGAAAAATTGTAAGACAATTTTTCTGTGCATCTGTTATTTTTTACATTATAGAAATTGTATTTCTATAACGTAAAAAGTAGAAAAGGTCTTTTTATTCCATTTCTACTTTCGATTTCTAATATTTTTAATTCTATTTTCCCATATCCATAGATTTTTTTATTGCTGCTTTTACAGCTTCTTGGATACTTGTTCTAAATCCTGTTTCTTCTAGTTTTAGAACTCCTTCTATTGTTGTTCCACCGGGTGAACATACCATATCTTTTAACTCACCGGGGTGTTTATTTGTTTCTAATACCATTTTTGCACTTCCAAATACTGTCTGTGCTGCAAATTTATATGCTTTATCTCTTGGCATTCCTTCTGCTACAGCTACATCTGCCATTGCTTCTATTAGTATAAATATATATGCAGGTGATGATCCACTTACCCCTGTTACTACATCCATTAAATTTTCTGGTATGATTTCACATTTACCAAAACTATTAAAAATATTACAAATCAAAGCTTCTTCTTCGGGTGAAATCATGGGGCATGGACAAATAGCGCTCATGCCTTCACCAACTAATGCTGGTGTATTTGGCATAACACGCACAACTTTAATTTCTGCTCCAAACAGATATTTAATTTTTTCAATTTTTTGTCCAGCAGCAATTGTTACTATAATAACATCTTTTTTAACTACTGGTCTAATTTCTTTTATTACTACTTCATAGAATTGTGGTTTTACTGACAATACTAATATATCAGCCTTACTTGCAACTTCTTGGTTATTTTCAGTTGTTAAAACTCCATATTTTTCAGCCATCATTTTTAATTTGTCACAAGAAGGATCTGCACAAATTATTTGTTCTTTTTGTATTAAATTAGAATTTAGTATACCACCAATCATTGCAGTACACATATTACCACTGCCTATAAAGCCTATAATTTTATCCATTATTATATCCTCTTTCTTTTTAATTGTACTATATTATATTCTATTTTTTATTATTTTGCAAGTTTTTTTGTTTTAGGCGTAAATATCCAAGCTCTTCCCATACATTATATGCAAGATTTAGTCTAAATACTAAAGTTGGTTTTGCACCTGCCCTATTTTTATCAATCACACAGGCATAATATCTAACATCTGGATCTTCATATTTTTTCAAATCATAGTATTTTGTATCAACTTCTTGCAAAGAATATTCATAATTATCTAAATTATCTCTATTTATTTGTTTCATCAAACATAGAGTATCTAATACTTCTTTTACAGTTCTACTAACTGCTAAATCATTTACATTTAAATTAACTGGTAATGTATCATTTTCTGCTAATTGTAATGTTGAGCAAATATATATACCTAAGTTTTGTGCTAGGTTTGATAATATTGTTGCTGTCTTTTTTAATTCTTCTCCTATTCCAATATTTGCTGTATCTGTTTTTAATGTATCATAAAATACATATTCTATTTTTTCTTTGTAATAGTAGTTTAAAATTACTTTTCTTAGTTCATCATTTGTATGGTCTGTTATATTAATAAAATATATTGAATTGTTTATTTGTTTATTAACCCAATCTGTCACATAAATTGTTTGTTTAAATTCAGTTGAAACTTCCATTAATCTTTTTACAAAATCTGCTTGTTTTTCTTCTTTTCCTTTTTTAACAAAACCATTTTCATCTACTTCTACTTTTTTGTCTTTATCTGGTCTAAATTGAAATTCTAATAATTCTCCTTCTGTTTTTGTTAATTTTTGTCCATGTAATTCTTGTATTGCCTTATTATTTATAATTGTTGTAATTAAACATAATTTCATTTTTTCTTGTGACATTTCATTTGAAATAATTAGAACTTTTTTATGATGTACAAATGCCATATGTGCTGCAAGGTCTGTTGTAAACCTACTTTTACCTGCATTTGAAGGCATTGCAAATGCCATAGTTTCTCCTTTACGAACTCCTTTAAAAACTTTTGTTAATATTGGGAAAGGAAGTGGCAAACCATTTGTTAGGTTATTATCTCCTAACTCTAAAAAACTTGTTAATCCTTCATTTAATATTCCTCTTTTGAATTTTTCTGTATCATTTACTTGTATTACTGCATTTTCAACTTCTTCGACTGACATTTTGTCATATAATTCATATTCCTTTATTTCTACTACTTTATCTTGAATTGATTGAATTGGTATTGCTAAATAATGTTTTCTTAAAACAAATAGTTTTTTTAATTCTAGATATACTTTTTCCATGTTGTATTTTTCTTGCACGACTTTTTGTTTTAATTCACCTTTTAATTTATATGTTTCTTCATTTTCTCTTGCAAAATTAAAGCCTTCTTTTGCAACTTCTGGTGTATATGCTCCACCTTCTGTAAATAATACACTTTTATATATATTTAGTATTTCACTATCTTCAAAATAACATTCATCATGTAGGAAATAATATTTTACAATGTATTGAGGATTGTTTAATAAAAGTCCCATATAGATATGTTCTAATTCAATATTACTTAATAACTTAGGATATATTGATTTATTTTCTTCTTTTTGTTTTTTCCTTTTTACAAGTCTTTTTCCTGTTTCATCATTTTCTTTGCCATTGTCTAATTCTTTTATTCTTTTTAATTTTTCTATAGCATCTTTGTAGTTTCCCATTGATAAATCTTCTTTTATTTCATCAATTAAATCTTCGTTTTGTTCTGTTACTGGTATATTATTTATTAATTCATATATTTTATCTAAATCCAATTTTAGATCCTCCTATCATTTGATTTATTTACGATTTTATTATATACTTTAACAGTAGTTTAATCAATGATTTTATAAAAATTTGATAATTTTCAATTATGGAGTGATTATAATGGCATTTGATGGAATTGTTACAAAGATGGTTGCAAATGAATTGCAAAGTCTTTCAGGAGCAAGAATTGATAAGATTTTTCAACCAAATAAAAATAATATTTTAATTGGTTGTTATTTAAATAAAACAAATTATTTAATTAATATATGTATAGATTCTGGGAATTATCGTATTCATTTGACAACTCATCCAAAATCTAATCCTACAGTTGCACCTAATTTTTGTATGGTACTTCGCAAACATTTATTAGGCTTACATATTAAAAATGTTATTACAAATAATTTAGAAAGAGTTGTAACTATTGAGTTTGAAGGTTTTGATGAAGTTGATGATATTATTTCTAAGAAATTGATTATAGAGTTAATGGGAAAACATTGTAATGTTATTATTTTAGATGAACAAAACATTATAATTGACAGTATGAGACATATATATCAAGAAGATAGTAATAGAAATATAATTCCACATTTAAAATATACATATCCTGATATTAATAAAAAGAATTTTTTAGACTGTACTGATTTTAGCCAGTTTCTTAATTTATTACCAGCTGAAATGTCAATAGATTCTTTTCCATTAATTTTATCTAATATTTTTAATGGTTTTAGTAAATCTTTTGCTAGTGGACTTTTACAAGATTTAGGTATTAATGATTTAAGTAATGTGAATTTAGAAAAGATTTATAATGTAATTAGAAATATTGTTTTTGAAAATGATACTAATTGTTTAGATTTTAAATATATTGATGTTAAAGGAAAAAAGGATTATTATTTATCCACTTCTAGTAATGAAGATTTAACACTTTTTCATTTGAATTTCTTTTTAGATGATTTTTATTTTGAAAAGGAATCTTCTCAAGAGTTTAGGACATATAGAGATAGTGTTTTAAAAATGATTTTGGGTGTTTTGGATAAGTATAAAAAGCGTCTTAATAATATGAATAAAAAACTTGCTGAATGTGATGATATGCAAAAATATCAATTTTATGGAGAACTAATTACTGCTAATTTATATAAGATTGAAAATAGACCTGTTACAGAGGTTATTCTTGAGAATTATTATGATAATAATAAAGAGATAACTATAAAATTAGATGGTAGATATTCTCCTTCAATAAATGCTAAGCGTTTTTTTAAGAAGTATAATAAATTAAAAAATACTTTGGAAATTGTTACAAAACAGAAAAATGATACTTTAAATGAATTAGATTATATTGAAAGTATTGTTTATGAGTTAGAAGCAGCAACTACATTAGATGAGGTTTATTCTATATTTGAAGAAATTGCTGAAAATGTTATTTTTGCTGAAAAGACTAAACAACTTTCTAATAAGAAAAAGAATAAGATTAAAAAATCTACTTTAACAAAGAATAAGAATGTTTCATTTAATCCAATAAAATATACTATTGGAAATTATCAACTTTTAGTTGGTAGAAATAATAAGGAAAATGATTATTTAACTTTAAAATATGCATCTAAAAATGATATTTGGTTTCATACTAAAGATATTCATGGAAGTCATGCTATTTTGAAATTAAATTCTAATAATGACATACCAAATGAAGATATTCTTGTTAAATGTGCTGAAATTGTAGCTTTGCATAGTAAAGCGAAAAATTCTTCAAATGTTCCTGTTGATTATTGTGAAGTAAGATATGTAAAAAAGCCTAATGGTGCAAAACCTGGTATGGTTATTTATACACATAATCATACTTTGTATGTAAATCCTAAAAACAATTAATATGATTATATAAAAGACAGATAACTATAGTATCTGTCTTAATTATTGTAATTTGTAAAACTAATTTATTACTTTTTTGTGATAATTTATATTACCACATTTAGGGCATTTCAATTTTCTTTTTCTACCATTGTTCCCTCCAACATTTCATATACATATTATAAGCCAAATGTATATGAAATGTCAAGAATTCTATTTTATGAATATGTATAAAAAACAAATTTAGTTTTAACTACCACAAAATTAGAAAAGTAAGTGCTGTAAGCACTACAATTTGTTGTGTTGTTAAGTCTGTATCAAGTAATTCTAATTCTCCACCTTCTTGTTTTTCATCTACAATACTTACTTCATATGATGCTACATCTTGTAATTTAAATAACATTTCAAATGCTTGTGGCCCTTCTTCTATGTTTTCTATTTGAATATACTCTCTACCCAAAAATACATCTCTTTTAGAATATAGCTGTACTTCTACATATTTACCATTTAAATTTTCTCCATTAACATTTTGAATAAGCCCTCTTATTCTTCCATTTACTTTTGTTGCTTCTGCTTGGTATATTTGTACATCTTCTACATTATCTTTTCTTTCAATATCTCTATAACTAGAATTTAGTCCTACATATATTAAAAAGTTTGAAAATATGAAAAATCCTATAATTATTAGAAAAAATATTAAAAGTTTTTTTAAACTATCCATTTCTATCTCTCTTTCTTTTTATACTACTCTTTAATTATACTAAATTTTCCTTTATTTTTCAAGCTTTTTCAAAAAACTCATACATTGTTTGCGTATTTATGTAAAATATGGTATACTTTATAAGATACACTAAAAACTTTTATAATTAATAAGGGAGGTCATGAATATGACAGAAAGCACTAATAATGTTTATTTCACACCTAACAAACGGTCTAACGACTTAAATGTAACAATTGAACGTAGGTTAGAATTTCCTGGGCTCTACAGTAATTTTTCTCAAGTTTTTAAAAAGACTGAGAATGGCCTTGAAACAGCTTTCATTTTTAAAGAAATTCTTCCAGAAAAAGATTCTTCTAAAAAAGAACAGTCTGTTCCAAAAAAACTTGTTTTAAGGTTGTATATTGCATATAATTTTAAAGAAGAATTAAAAGATGAGATTCAGGAAATAGTTAGTGAAAGTTCTAATATAACAGCAAGCTATTCTTTAAGAAACCCATCTTATACTCTAGCTGAAAGAATAGCAGAACTTGCATTTGCCCTTAGTGCGTTATTCTATTTACGAGTAGGAATATCTGTATATCCAGAAGATAACAGTGTTTCAATGTTCGTATACTAAACAACTAAATAGTGTACCAAAAAAGGAAGAACAGTTATTGTACTTCCTTTTTTGGTTGCTATATTTCTATTTCTTTTCCTAAATATGTAGAATAAATATATATTTTATCAACTTTTCTATTCAAAGAACTTTCTAATGCTTTTTTGTATAATTCTAATTGGCTATTATATTTTTGTACTAATTCTTCTTCACTTTGTACATAATCTGTTTTATAATCTAATAAAACTAATTCATTGTTTGAATTTATATAATAAAGGTCTACAATACCTTGTACTACTATTTTTTCATCAAGTTCTTTATTATATATTTCTTTTGCTGGAATGGTCATATAAAATGATTCTTCTCTATGAATTTCTTTTGCATTTTTTAGTTCTTCCCATATTCTAGATTTTGTAAATTTTAAAATTGCATTTATATTTACACTTTGTGCTTCTAATTTTGTTATTATTTCTCTTTCTTTTAAGTTATTTATCAATTCTTTGATTTCTTCTATACTATACTGTTTTCCTATTTCTAATTTTTGCATACATAGATGTAAAACCGTTCCTTTTTGAGCCCCTGTTAAAGTTTCTTGCACTTCATTTTTCATGAATTTTGGTGTATCAAAACTTGCATCTTTTCTAATTACTTTATTATTTAATTGCTTTAATTCTGTTACAGTTGTTTTATTTGGAATTGAAATAGAATCCTTATATCTATATTCTTCTTCCATAATTTTTTCTATTTTATCTAATTTATCTTGTTCAAATTTCTTTTCTTCTAAAAGTTTAATTACATCTACTTCTTCTTTATCTTGTTTTACTAATTTATTTAATAATTCTGTTTTACTATATACATTTAACTCTGTATATTCTTTTATGTTTTCTTCTTCATATAGATATACAAGTAAAATCCAATCTAGATATTTTTTGTATTTTTTTAATAAGATATGATTAATTTTGTTTTC
>CALXXH010000048.1 GCA_944392635.1 uncultured Clostridia bacterium
TAATACCACTTTGTTTGGATGTTTTCATTTGTTTTACTCCTTTCATTTTATCATTCTTTGTGAATTGTTATTGTAATGATTGTATACTAATTATACATAAATAAATTTTTTTGTAAATGCTTTTTTGTTATTTTTTCTTATCTTATTTTATTGTTTCCAATTAAATGTTTGATATTCAGCTATTTTAATATTTTATATCTTTAAAATTTATGTAATAATAACAACAGTTTTAGTTTTTTATCTTTTTTCTTTAATTCAATTATGGTTTACAACAAAATGTTTTAAGTTTTGATGTAATATCTTATTTTCTTCTATAATTCTTATAAGTTAACTTATTTGTTAATATTATGAATTTTGAGTTTTGAAAGGATGTTTGTTTATGAACACTCGTATAAGGAATTTAAGAGAAGACCATGATTTAACACAAAAAGAATTAAGTAACCTTCTTAATATATCCCAAGTTGCATATTCTTATTACGAATTAAATAAAAGAAGTATTCCACTTGAACTACTTTCTAAATTAGCTGATTTTTATAACACAAGTGTTGATTATTTATTGTATAGAACTGATGAAATAAAACCTTATCCTAAAACTAAATTAAGTAATACATCTTTAAAAGATATTATAAATGTATAGAATTTTATCATTTTATTTAATCTAAAAAAGAGAGTATATTGCCATTAAAAATAGCATTATATTCTCTTTTTTATCAACTAATTTTTAATAACTCAGCTATTGAATCTACTGTTTTATTAATATTTTCTGTTAGTAACTTAGAACTATTATTCATTCTATATCCATCATATTTTTTTAACATATTAAAATCTACATCATCATCCCCTACAGTTATTATCTTATATTCAGTATCTGGAAGGATTTTAATTAATTTTTCAATTCCTCTTTCCTTGGTATTTAATTTATAGTTTAAAAATAATTTGCTATACTCTTTTTCATTTTTTAATATTATTTGAAAGTCTTTATCTAATATATTTTCTAATTGTTCTTTTAGATTTTCAATCTCTTCTTTATTACTTTTTATTTTATATCCTAATATTTTATCTACTCTTTCTTCATATTCTTTATATGTCCCATATCTTGTAATAGATATATTTTTAGAATTTAATTTTGCTAATATATTTTCAACTTTATTAATTACACTATCTGCAATATTACCTATAAATAGTGAATCTCCTTTATTATCAAATATAGTTCCACCTGTATTGCAACACAAATAATCAAAAGGAATTTTATACTCATCAATTTCTTTTTTAATTGACTCCCAACTACGAGATGTTGAAATTACAAATATATTCCCTTCTTCTTGGAATTTCTTTATATCTTCAATATTTTTATACAACTGCTCCTCATCTGTATAAAATGTATTATCATAATCTGCCACTAATAATTTTTTCATAGCAAAATCCTTTCATCAAATCTCTCTATTTCACTTTCAAATTCATTAAAATTAATTGTTATTGTTTGTGCATTTTTTGTTTTACTCTCCCAAAAGAATAAAGAATCTCTTAATTTATTTTCTATCCATTTATCCAAATCTTTATTTTCTTTTACCAAAAACTTTGTACACCAAAAGCTATGATGAGAAATAGCAGGAAATGGTTCATTCATTTTAGATATTCCTTCCCATTTCTTTTCTTTTGGTTTAATTATATAAAATGTATTTTTAGAAATATTTATTGAATTAGATAATAAAATAGAAGAAACCTCTTTTTCTATATCTATGAAAACCTTTTCCTCTTTATGATTTTTAATTATACTATTTATTTCTGGATGGTTAGGAAAATCTTTCCTAACACTTAAAAAATAGTTTGTAGGAAAGATTTTAAAATTATTTGCAAATACACTATCATCAGCTAAAAATCTATAGTTTTTCTGTAATAATTTAATTAAAAAAGAAGTCTTACCTCCTCCACTTTCTCCTATAAAAGAAAATGAATAGTTATTTTTACTAATAGCTGATGCATGCAAAGGTAAATACCTTTGATTTATTGTAAGAAAATCTAATATTATTCTATATAAATTATTTGCATTCCCATATATTTTTATATAATTATATTTATTTGAATATTGTAATACAAAATTATCTGTTATATATGGAAAATATGCAAATAAATAGTTTTTGTATTTATAGTATTTATTTATATGATTCTCTATTTTTAGATTCCTATTTAACAAGCTATTTATCTTTTGATAAAAAATTCTTAATTCATCTGGTGTGTATTGTTTTCCTTTTTCTTTACAAAATGAAATTATTCTATTTTTTTCTAGTATATTTTCATTTAGAAATATTTTTATTCTAATTTTTTTATCATTCCTAAAATTCAAATAATGAAAAGGCATATTCAATTTTGTTTCAGTATATATATTAAAACTATATACTCCTATTTGCCAATTATATTGATATTTATAATTTCTTTCCAAATTCCCACCTCACGCTATTTCTACAATTTGTTTACTGTCATTTTTTGTCGTGATATTTGAATGTAAATTTGGACAAATAGGGTCTAGCCCATAATATAACTTATTATCTTTAATTTGTAAACCCGGACAGCCTCTCCCACAGTCTTGTTTTCTACTACATTCATTGCAAAAACTAAGTTTTTCTTTTCTTTCCTCCTTTTTTCTCCTTATTTCATCTTGACATTTTTGTTTTAATACTAAAAAATCTTCTTCTAAAAGAGAACCACTACTAAAACCATCTGCTGATTTCATAAGCCAAGGACAACCTCCAAGCTTTCCATCATAAGTAATATTTAAAAATTGTTCTGCCATGCATTCTTGCAAACCTGCTTCTTCATTTTCCTTGCAAGGATCTGCTCTAAACACTTCTATTTTCAATTTGTTATCTGTTTTACTTTGCCAGTTTTCTAATTCTTTAACTTTATTTTGCAATCTATACACCAAGCTATCTTCTTGATTTTTAAAATTTTCTGCTCCTCTACCGAAGTTCTGCGACCAAATAAAAACTAATAATACTCAAATCTTTATCAATTGCAATTTGAATTACATCTTCCATCTCATCAATACTTTCTTTTGTAACCATAAAACTTGCACCTGTTTTTATTGGAGAATTTTTAAGCCTATCCATAGCCTTCATCAAAAGATTAAATGAACCTTTAACACCTCTTAAAGCTTCATGTGTTTTAGCAGTTCCTCCATCTATACTTAAATGAATATATGTAACACCTGCATTGTATAAATCTTCAATTAGGTTATCAGTTAATAAAATTCCATTTGTACTAATTGATGGTTTAATATTATGTTTAGAAATTTCTTTACAAATATCAATAATATCTTTTCTAAGTAATGGCTCACCACCAGAAAGCCATATTGCATTTACTTCTTTATCTTGAGCTACATTTTCTATAATTTTATATATTTCATCTGTACTTAACTCTTTTTCAATTCCCTTTTCATTACTTTGATAAAATAAACAATGTTTGCAAAACATATTACATCTAGGTGTTACTTCCCAAAGAATTCGTAATTTATCATTTTGTAAATAAAATGAACAAGAATTTAAAATTTTCATTTTAATCACATTCCTTTCTTTTTAGGGATTATGAGGACGGTTCTTAAAATCCCTGATTAAATAAAACTTTCATTAATGCTATTAAAATAATATAAAATTTATGAATTTCGAATGTGAATGGAATTTATCTACAATGTAATGTTAGCCGAGAAATGAAATAAATTTTATATTATTTAATAGCAAAAGTATATTTATGAAAACAGGGATTTAAAGACCGGACCTTAATCCCGATTTTTTCTTTCACAGTATTTAACAATGGATCTTTTGAAAAATATGTACCATTTCTTTCTAAACATATTGCTAAGCATCCTGTTTCATATTTTTTAATTCTTTCATATTTTAATTTATTAAATTCTTGTATTTCACTTGAATTTATAATTTCTTCAAAAGATATGTCTTTTAAACTTTTTTTAGAAGTAAATCTATTATCCATTTTTTTAATCCAAGAACATGGTGAAACATATCCTTTTGGATTAATATAGAAGAAAGTTTCTCCTGCTGGACATATTGTATTTGAATTTTCAAAATGTTCATTTCTATGCATTGATATTTTTATTGACTCTTTATATTTTTCTCTATATTCATTTATCTTTTTTATTGTTTCATCAAAATATTTTAAATCAACACATACATCTTTATTTTCTTTAAGTCTACCTACTTGTACCAACCAATTAAACACAACTTCATCTACTCCTAAAGAATTTAGATATTTAATCATATCTTCAAGAGTTTTATAATTCTTCTTCCAAATAACTGTTCCTACTCTTACATATATATTATATTTTTTTAAAAGCTTAATTGCATTTATTGTTGGTTCAAAATATTTACCCCCTCTAAATTCATTAAAAGCATCTTCAATATTGCTATCTAAGCTAATATGTACTTTATTTAAGTCTAATTTTGATAACTCTTTTACTAGTTTTTCTGTCAAAAAAGATCCATTTGTAGATATGTTACAAACAATGTTATAATTTCTTGCAGTTTTTAAAATTTCTAAAATATCATTTCTTGAAAAAGGTTCTCCTCCTGAAAAATATATCTCTTCTACTCCAAAGTCCTTTAATTGTTTTAATACTTCTTTACATTTTTTTGTATCTAATTCGTCTTTTGTGTCTACTAAATCAGCAGATGCACAACAATGCTTGCATTGGTAATTACAATATTTTGTAACTTCCCAAATTACTCTTTTCTTATCCACTTTGAATAAGCAAAATTCTTTATTCAAAATATCACTCCCCTTTCTTTAATTTATTAATTGCTTTTTGTATAAGTTTTTCTCCTAGCTTTTCTTTGAAATAGTCATTATGTTCTAAATCGATTATTAGTTCTTCTTTTGTATATGAATCAACTTCAATTCTTTCTATTCCTCCAAGCTTATTTTGCACTCCATATAGTCCAGCATATAATAAGACTGCAAACATTAAATAATAGTTTTGGTCTGCATTTAATCCGTTATATATACATCTTTTGCTCCAGCCTACTCTATCTTGTTTTTGTTTTTCGTTAAAGTATAAAGGTACTTGTAATAGGCTATTTCCTCTATTTACAGATATTTTTGTTTGATAATATTTTTGAGGTTCTTTACTTGTTACTGTTGCTAATGCTTTTATACTTCTTTGATGGTATAGGATTCCATTCATAAAGTTTTTGGCAAGTTGGCTTAGTTCAAATTTGTCTTCTCCATCAAAAAATAGATTTTTTTCTCTTTTACCTCTCCATAAACTCATATGTACTGGACAAGATGATAGATTTAAATTTTTCATATTTTCAAATGAAATTTTTTCTTCTTTTTGATATGCCAAATTTTGGGCAAACCATTTTGTAGTCCATAATTTATCTGCTGCTACATCTGCTACATCTGGTACTAAATCAATTCTATTGTGTTCTTTTCCATATGGCATATAGTATTCAATATCAATACCAGATTTTAATACTTCATTTACAAGGTTATTTTGAAAAATTGTACTTTTATTTGTTGCAAGTAGTTTATAAAAGTCTTGAGATTCTTTAATTTCTTGGTTATCATCTTCACTTTGATTTATTGAATATATAAATTGAGTACCAAACATTGGAGTCATTTCTAATTCTTCAAATTCATGTACAGCTTGTTTTAATAACCCTCTCGTATCTATATAGTTATTTTTGATTGAACAAAAAATCACTGCTGCTCGTTGGTTTTCTTCCTTTAAAAATGGCATTACTCTAAATGAAAATGGATCTGGTAGTATAACTAACCAATCATTATTTTTCTTATCATTAAAATCATCTAAAAGCCTTCCATTAATACTGATTCCATCAAACCAAGAAACATGAGTATTATTTATTAATTCTTGTACACCAACCATTTTAGTTAAAATATTTCCTGAAAAATCTACAAAATCAAGATAAATATTTTGTATTTCCTTTTCCTTTAATTCTTTTTTTATCTTTTCAATTTGTTCTAACATCATAATTCACTCCTTTAAAAAAGAAGTCTTTAAGTAAATTCCCCATTTTTGTTACTTAAAAACTTCTTTTTCTGCTTCATTTATTTTATTTTACATATACATTTGTCTATGTTGTCTGGATAATAGCCATCATAAAGATGTCCTCTTGCTCCTAAATGAGATACCACACTTGTTGTTAATTTGTTGGCTAAAAAGAATGTTCCATCTAGCCACTGTCTTGTTACCTTTTTGTCATTTTCATAGTATTTTTGTATGAACATTGAGAAAAATGCATCTCCTGCCCCTGTGTCATCAATTTCTCTTTGACAATGTATCAAAGTCTTGTGAATTATATGATTTTTTACAACAAAATCTGCACCTTCTTTTCCTCTAGTAACTATCATGAATTTTGGACCTAACATATTAAACAAGCTTAATAAATTTTCAACACCAAATCTTTGCATTAAATATTGTTCTACACTTTCATTTAGTTGTAAAATCTCAATATTTCTATTTTGTAATATGTCTAAAATTTCTTGATTTGAAAGATTTACAAGTCTTTTTGTTCTTCCAATGTCTAATACTTTTTCATTTGAAAAAGTTGTAATAATTGGAATATTTTCAGGTTTTAATCCGTCCAAGATTAATACATCATCTTGTTTTATGCATTCCCGACAATATTTAGTTGTTACTATTGGTTTGTCATACCATGTTTTTTGGCCACAAATTGGGCATGTTCTTGTACAAATGTGTTTGTCCCCTTCTACTGTTATGTGATATGCTCTAGTTTCTATACCATTTCTTATTACAAATGCTGTATCAACATTTAATTTCATAAGACTGTTTAGAACTATTCTTCCTATTTTATCACATCCACATCCAGCAATAACACATGTACTATTTCCTCTTGCTGCTAAATTTGCAACTACATTGAACCGTGAAGAACCACCATCTATTTTTATTAGTTCTTTATCTTGTCCAATATTTTTGTAATAGCAGTCTGCAACTAAGTCCCCTAATGCTACATATCTCATTTTTGTTCCTCCTTTTTGCTTTTGCTATTTTGCTACTAATTTATATTTGAATTGTAGCATTAAATATTCCTAGATTCTAAATTTTTTTTATGAAACAATTGATTTTATATACAAAAATAACATCTGGAATATAACTTCCCAGATGTTATTTACATTAGCTAAACAGATATATCTTATATCTCACTGGATCATATGAGATACCATATTCATCCAGTATTTCTTTGTCTTTTTTGCTTAACCTTCTTACTTCAAAGTCCTTTCCTCTTTTTTTCATATAATGGATGTCTTTTAAAATACTATAGTTTAACTTACTAATATTTTTAAAAGTTCTTGTCCGTATCCTATACAAATATGGCTCTACTTTAAGATGTAAGACATTTTCTATATATTCTTTTTGTTCTTCAGTCAATTTCCATTCTAGGACCTTGACCCGATTTTTTTTCTTTTCTCTAAGTTGTTTCTTTAAACAACTTAATTGGTATTGTTTTGCTTTCATGGATATACCTCCTTATTTTGCTAATGTTTTAGAAACAGTATTTCTTATGTGTTTATATTATCATAATATTAACATAATGTAAATAAAAAAGTAAAATTTTGTAGAATTTTGTTGTAAATAATATTATAAAAGATAAAAAGGAAAGTTAAATGCTTTCCTCTTTTATTAATTTACTTTGTATTTCTTCTAAAATATCATCTTCAACTACATTTTTAAAAGTAATTGAAATTTTTGATTCAGTTACATCAAATTCTAACATATCTAATTTATATTTTTGGACTATATCTAATACACTTTTCATTGCATCTATATTTCTAATAATACCATTTCCAACAATTGAAACTCTAGATAAATCCTTTTTTATAATGCTTTTAATAGTATTTTCTTCAATAATGTCTGAAATTACTGTTCCTGGTTTGTTATTAAATGTTGATTTTGTTATTATAGGAATTTTAAACTTCTCCCCTATTTCAACACATCTATTGTGTAATACTTTTGCACCTTCACTTGAAATTTCAAGCATTTCTTCATATGATAAAGCATGTAATTTTTTTGTGTCTTTTACTTTATTTGGATCTGCTGTGTAAATTCCATCTACATCCGAAAAAATATAACAATTTTTTGCCTTTAGTGCTGCTGCAACTGCAACTGCTGATGTGTCTGAGCCTCCTCTTCCAAATGTAGTTATATCCATATTTTCATTAATTCCTTGAAAACCTGTTATTATAACTATGTTTTTCTGCTCTAATTCTTTTAATATCCTTTCTGTATTAATATTTTGAATTATTGCATTTTGGTTTGTGTTATTTGTGTAAATCCCTGCTTGCCATCCTGTAAGTGATATAGCTTTATATCCTAAGCTATTCAAAAGTATGCTTAATTTTGCTGCTGCCATTTGTTCTCCACAGCTTACTAATGCATCTAATTCTCTTTTCTCTGCATTTCTAGCTAATTCTTTAGCTTCTCCTATTAATCTGTCTGTCATTTTCCCTTGAGCTGATAGTATAACAACTATGTTGTTATTTTTGTCATACATGTTAGTAATTTTGTCTGCTACAATTTTTAGCTTTTCATTGTCTGCAACTGAACTTCCTCCAAATTTTAGTACTATTATGTCATCCATATAAGCCACCTTCTTAAAAAATAATATAGAGAGTTTAACTTAATTAAATTAATCTCTCTAATATTATATTCTACCTGTTTTTTATTGTCAATGTTTTTAAGTATTCTTCCATGAAATCTGTTATATTTCCATCCATAACTGCTTCTACATTTCCAACTTCATAATTTGTTCTATGGTCTTTTACCATT
>CALXXH010000049.1 GCA_944392635.1 uncultured Clostridia bacterium
TGATTCCTAGTGCAATTAATATGTCTATTATTTGCAATGATGTTATATTATTTATAAATTCATTAAATTGTTCCATCATTAGTTCATCTCCTATCCCATGTAGTCGCGAAGCTTCTTACTTCTACTAGGATGTCTTAACTTTCTTAAAGCCTTGGCTTCTATTTGTCTTATTCTTTCACGAGTTACTTCAAATTCACGACCAACTTCTTCTAATGTTCTTGCTTTTCCATCTTCTAAACCAAATCTTAATTTTAATACTTTTGCTTCTCTTGGTGTTAAAGTATTCATTACTTCTTCTAATTGTTCTTTTAATAGTGTATATGCTGCTGAATCATGTGGTTCTGGGCTATCATCATCTTGTATAAAATCTCCTAGATGGCTATCATCTTCTTCTCCTATTGGTGTTTCTAATGATACTGGGTCTTGTGCTATTTTTTGAATTTCCATTACTTTTTCTACTGGTATTTCCATTTCAGCTGCAATTTCATCTGGGGTTGGTTCTCTTCCCATTTGTTGTAATAGATGTCTTGATGTTCTAATTAATTTATTAATTGTTTCTACCATATGAACTGGTATACGAATTGTTCTTGCTTGGTCAGCTATTGCTCTTGTTATTGCTTGTCTAATCCACCATGTTGCATAAGTACTAAATTTAAATCCTTTTGTATAATCAAATTTTTCTACTGCTTTTATTAATCCCATGTTTCCTTCTTGGATTAAGTCTAAGAATAGCATACCTCTTCCAACATATTTTTTAGCTATACTTACTACTAATCTTAAATTAGATTCTGCTAATTTTTGTTTTGCTTCTTCATCACCTTTTAATATTCTTTTTGCTAAATCTAATTCTTCTTCAAATGTTAAAAGTGGTATTCTTCCTATTTCTCTTAGATACATTCTAACCGGGTCATCTACATTTATTCCTTCATAACTTGTATCATTGTCTATTTCGTCTAATTTTAGGTCTTCTACTTCTTTTAAGTCTTCAATATCTGGTTCTTCATCCAGGTCATCATTTAATAAATCCACTCCAAGTTCTTCAAATGCGTCAAATACTTGGTCTATTTGGTCTGGATTAACATCATCTAATTCAGAAGCTAAATCTCCATAAGTTATTGTTCCTTTTTCTTTTGCTTTTTTCAAAATACTATTTACTTTTTCATTTTTTAAAGTGCTGTCTTCTTTTTCTATACTTTCTGCACCTTCTACACTTTCTTCACTTTTTTCTTTTTTTTCTTCGTGTTCTTCTTTTTCATGTTCTACTGCTTTTTTCTTTGCTATTTTTCTTGCTTTTTCCATTTTTTCTATTTTTTCATTTTTCTTTTCTTCATTGTTAGCTTTTTTTGATTTCTCTTTACTTTCTTTTTTATTGTCTTCATTTTTAGTTTTTTCTTGTTTTATTTTACTTTCTTCTTTTTTATCTTTCTTTTCTTTTACTTTACTTTCTTTTTTGTTTTCTTCTTTTTTAGCTTTTTGTGTTTTTACTTTATTTTCTTTTTTTTCATCTTCTTTTTTTGTATTTGTTTTTTCTACTTTTTTCTTTGTTTTCTTTTCTTCAATTTCTTTTATTTCTTCTTTTTTCTTAGCCATTTACTATCCATTCCTTTCTCAAGGCACAAGTCTAGCTTGAAAATAGCATTTAATTTCAAAACTTCGCCCCTATTTTAATTTTGATAATTTAATTATTACTTCACTTAATTCTTTTCCTAAATTGCTCTTATTAGTTTCGTCTGTTTCGTTTTCGATAAGTTCTACAATTTCAAACTTTCTTTTTGTTAGTTTTTCTTTTTCATAACTTTTTATTATATCATCAATTGCTTTTTCAACATCTTCAATACCATAATCTTCTGCCATTATTTGCGTTATTCTGCTTTGTTCTTCTTCATCTAGCTTGTCTATTATACTATTAATATTACTATTTCCTTTTTCTAGTTCTTCATACAATTTGTGAGCAATTTTTTTGTTTATGGTATCTTTAAAATCTTCCACTTTTATATTTTGTTTTATAATTTCAAAGATGTTTAATTCCCCCATTAAAAGTATTGATAATATAGTGTTTTCTCTTATTCTTACTGCTCCGTGATACTTGTTCTTCACTTTCTTTATGCTTAATTACAGGTTTTGCTCTTTCTAGTATTTTTTCACTTTTTGCATCACTATATGTAAGTTTGTTTACTTCTGCATAAATTGCTTCTTTTGATATTTCATATTCTTTTGCAATTTTTTCAATGTATACTTCTCTTTCTATGCTATTATCTACTTTTGCAATTAATTTTGCTATTTCATTTAAGAATTTGATTTTGTCATTTGTGCTTTCTAAATTCAAATTTTGTTTTAATATTTTTACTTTAAATTCTATTACAGATAAAGCTTTGTCTATTAAATTTTTAAACCTAGCATTACCATATTTTATTATATATTCATCTGGGTCTTTTGCTCCTTCCATTTGAAGGATTCTAATATCACACCCCATATCTTGTAATATGTCTAATGCTCTTATTTTTGCATTTAATCCTGCTTCATCTGAATCAAAACTTAAAATTATTTGTTCTGCATTTTTTCTAAGTAACCATCCTTGTTGTTGTGTTAATGCTGTTCCAAGTGGTGCTACAACATTTGTTATTCCTCTTTGATGTAATGAAATAACATCCATATATCCTTCTACTATTAGTAGTTGTTGCAAATGTCCTTGCTTTTTTGCTACATTTAGTCCAAATAAGTTTCTACCTTTACTATATGCTATATTTTCAGGTGAGTTTATATATTTAGGTTTTGAATCATCTAAAACCCTTCCACCAAAAGCTATTACTTTGCCCCTCGCATCACATATTGGAAACATTAATCTATTTCTGTATCTATCTATATACTGTCCTCTTTCATTTTTATTGACTAATCCTGATTCTAATATTTCTGGATCTTGAAAACCTTCTTTTTTTAGTTTTTGATATAATTCGTCAAATTTTCCAGAGAAACCAATTTTAAAAGATTTTAATGTTTCATTTGATAATTTTCTTTTTTTAATATATTCTTGGGCTATTTTAGATTCTGGTAGATATAAATTTTCATGGTAGAAATTTGCTGCTATTTCATTAACTTTTAATACTTTGCTTTTTAATATTTCTTTTGCTGTATCTGCATTATTTTCAAGTGTTGGTAATTGTATATTTGCTTTTTCTGCAAGTGTTTGTACTGCTTCAACAAAATTTATGCCTTCAATTTTCATTAAGAAAGTAAATACATTACCTCCTACTCCACATCCAAAGCAGTGAAATATTTGCTTATCTGGTGAAACAGAAAATGAAGGTGATTTTTCATTATGAAATGGGCATAATCCAAAATAGTTTCGTCCACTTCTTTTTAAATGCACATATTGTGATATAACATCTACTATATCATTTGATTGTCTTACTTCTTCAATTAGTTCATCACTATATCGTGGCATTCTTTCCCTCCTTTTTCAAATTTCAATATGCATATTTATATTATTCGACGCATTTTACATAAATCCTTCTTGTTACCTTAAAAAAATTGTCAAGTTTTTATAATTTGACAATTTTTTAATTTACTATCATATATTTTAACTATTTAATAACATCATTTTATTATCAAGTTTTTGTATCGCTTTTGCACAACTTATCCACTCTTTTGAAGATTTTTTGTCTATTTTTTCTTCTGGTTTATATTTCATTTTATGTTCTAAACTTGCCCAAAAATCCATTGCAATTGTTCTTATTTGAATCTCCACTTTTACATATACTATATTTTGAGATAATGTTACAGGCACTTCAACTATTATATGATAACTTGAATATCCACTTTCTTTTGGATGTGTAACATAGTCTTTTTCTGTTATAACATTTATTTCAGGTAGTTTTTCAATTAAATTTCTAATTGAAAATATATCTTTTTTTAGAGGACAAATTATTCTAACTCCTGCTATGTCGTTTATATTTTCTATCATTTCTTTATAATTTAATTCTAAATTTCTTTTTTGCATTTTTTTCTTTATGCTTTCTGGTGTTTTTATTCTTGTATTTATGTGGTCAATTAGGTCATAGTTATAGAATATTTTAAATTCATCTTTCATTATTTCTATTTTAGTTTGTAATTCTTTTATTGCAGTTGAATATATAAACATTAATTTTTCAAATGTTTTATCATCTGCCTCTAATTTTTTGTTATAGTCTATGTATTTTTCGACTTTCGCGAGGTTTGTTACCTCTTCTTTTTTATTTTTTCTTCTCATTTTTCACATTCCTTTCTTTGTTATATTGAATGTTTATTCTTATTGTTTTTTATTTCCATTATTTAGTATATGCATATACTATACAAATTTTGTTATCAAAAAATAGTTTATTTGTGTTTTTTTAGTGAATTGATTAAATTAATTTGGGAATACTAAATATAATTAAAAATGATTAAACTTTTTAAAAAATTTTTATTTACAAAAGTTTTTTATTTATGTATAATTAGTATACAAATAGTGCAAAAAAATAAATTGTAAAGATGTGAAAGGAGTAAAAAACAAATGAAAATATGTAAAGAAAGTGGTATTACATTAGTTGCATTAATAGTAACAATAATAATATTAATAATACTTGCAGGAATAAGTATTGGAGTATTGACAGGTGATGATGGACTAATTAATAATGCAAATAATGCTAAAGAACAAACAGAGATAGCAAATGAAAAAGAAATTGTAGATAGAGCAACTATTAATGCTATGGGTAATAATCCTAGAGGAAATATTGTAGAAGATGAATTGCAAAGTGAATTAGATAGAATAACAAATGTTGGTGATACTGATGTTGAAGATAATGGTGATGAGTTTGAAGTACTATTTATTAATACTAAAAGATATTATACTATAAACAACCAAGGAGATATAGTAGATGAAGGAGAAATTATTGTGGACACATCACCTGGAATACTTACAGGAGATGGTACTAAAGATAATCCATATGTAATAACTAGTATAGAAGATTTAGTAGTTTTTTCTAATATGACAAATAATACTGGAATAAAGTTAAATGAAGATGGAACAACTAAAAAAATAACAGAACAAGATTCTTTTACTGACAAATATGTAATTTTAGAAAACACATTGAATTTTAATTCTAACCTATCTTATGTTGATAATGCAAGAAAAGATTTTGGAGATATAAATAATGATGGAGTTGTAGAAAGTTTAAAACAAGAATTAATAACTGGCACTGGATTTATTCCTATTAATAATTTTAATGGATATTTTAATGGAAACAATCATGAAATTAAAAATATTTATATAAATAGAAACTCAACAGCAGGTCTTTTTGTAGGAACTAATAAATATATAAAAACGATAGAAAATATAGGAATAACAGGAAATATTACATCTGTACAATCTGTAGCTGTTGGTATTTGTGAATGTTCAAATTTAGTTAATAATTGTTGGAATAAAGCAAATATTACTTCTAGTGGAGGAAATGTAGCTGGTGTTTGTCGTTATTCTCCAGCTATTAAAGGATGTTATAATACTGGAAATGTAATAACAACAGGAGAAGAATGTGTAGCAGGTGGTATAACATATCAGGATGGAGTCAGTACAGTTAGTATAGAAAATTGTTATAATAAAGGAAATATAACTGGAACTTATTATACTGGTGGAATTTCTGCTGGTCATGGAAGTATGACTACAAAAGTTATAAATTGTTATAATGAAGGTAATATAGCAGGCAATAATAGTATAGGTGGCATTTTAGGTACAAATGGTGAAAGTATTGAAAATTGTTACAATCTTGGAAATGTAACAGCAAGTGGTAATTCTTATGCAGGAGGAATTGTAGGTTCTTCTTCTAAACTAATTAATAATTGCCATAATGAAGGTAATATAAAAGGTAATTACTCAGGTGGAATAGCAGGATTTTGTCTTACACGGAAAAATAATAAATTCATATAATATAGGTGATATACAAGGTAACTGTGCAGGAGGAATTCTAGCTTGCTTAAACGGTAGTTATATTGAAATAAGTAATAGCTTTAATGTAGGAAAAATTGTTAAAATTAATGACACTTTTCAAAATCATGGAGGAATAATAGGACAAATTGGAAATTTCTCACAAGCTAATGTAACTATCAATAATTGTTATAATATATTTGTTTTTACTCAAGGTCATAGTACAAACAAAATTGGAGGAATTGTCGGTTTGGCAAATGGAACTATAACATTAAATAAATGTTATTATATAAAACAAGGTGATACAAAATATGCAATTAATGGTAAAAATGATGATTTAAATCAAGTTACTGCTTGTGATGAAATATCTCAAATTACTCCAACAATATTAAATGATAATATTAATAATATAGAACATACAGATGAATGGAAAAAATGGAAATTAGGAGAAAATGAATATCCAATATTTGAATAATTATTCAAAATATTTTTAAATTATACCTATAGTATATTGTACTGAATTCAAATACTTCTTTGAGTTCAGTACTTTTTCTTTGCATAATTTTTCTTCTTCCCTCTTCCCTATTTATATTACCTAAGAATTTTCTTGATTATTTATATTTAATTTTTCATTTAATATTATGTAAAAAACTAATAATAAATAAGATTAAGCTTTTAAACTTAATCTTATTGGCTTATTTTATATTTTCTCTACATATATTTCATCATTTACTGCTACTACTGTATAACAATTTATATTTTCTATTTCTTTTATTTCTTCAAATTCTTTGTATTCTTCTATTTGTTTTTTTGCTTCCTCTTGTTTTTCTTTTAGTTTACTTCCATCTTCTTTTTTTAAATATTTAAATTCTATCATTACTCCTTTATATCCCTTTGTTTTATCTTTTGGTATTAGTAATATATCCGGATATTTTCTTTGTACTTCCATTTCTGATTTTAATCCAAATATTTTTAAATTCATTGCTATACAATAAAATATTAGCTTTATATATTTTTCATCAAATTTTATATAATCTCTATTTGATAGATTTTTTAGATATTTTTCTAACATTTCTACAATTTTATCTATTTTTCCCTCTAATGCTATTTCTCTTGCAATTTCTGTATAATTTTCATTTATATCTACATTTATATTTCTTCTTAATATTTGTAAAAAATAATCGCTATATATTTCTTTCATTACTTTATTTGGTATATTTAATTTTGGATATCCTACTTCTTCATCTTGTATTGTTAAATATCCTAAGTAATATAGCATTGATACTAAGTCAGTTTCTGTAAATTCTATTGCTGGATTAAATTTTTGTGTTATTTCACTCACTATTCCTTCTCCTGATACTATTTTTTCTATTATTTTCTCTCTTTCTTCTCCTTTGCATAAATCCAGCATCTTTCCTAATTTACTATAATCACTTGCTATATTTACATCTATTAATTGATTGGGTATTCTTTTATTCTCTAAATAACTATTTAAAAAGTATAAACACATATTTGAATTATACATTTTTTCTTTTCCATATATTGAAAATTTATATCCATCATAATTTTCTTTCATTATTGGTATAATTTCTTCCTGTTCTATTTCTGTTATGCTTTGTTCATTCATTATATCTTTTAGTTCTTTTTCAGTAAATCCCATCATTTCATTAAATCTTATATTTTGTGTTTTATCTGAGCCTATATTAAATCCTGATGTCAAACTATCTAGTGTTATAGGTGCTACTCCTGTTATGAATATTCTATCTATTACACTTTCTGTTCCTTCTTTTAGTATTTCATACCATTTTCTTACTTTTCCATTTTTAGAAACTAAATTTTTAAATTGATTTGTATTAAATCCTAATAATTCATTTGCAAAATGATCATATTCATCTATTATTACATATATTTTTTCTTCCTGCCTTTGATTTTTAAATGCTTCTATAAGGCTACTTAATAAACCTTCTGCTGTTAAATCTGGATTAACGTAGAAATCTAATCCATATTTTTCTATGAATCCTCCTATTGCTATTGAAACTTTTTCTTTAAATCCTTTTATTGTTGTTTCTTCATTTGTTGTATCTATTCCTGAAAAATTAAATTTTAATATATGATAACTATTTTTTAATTTTGTTGGATTTTTTCCTATATATGTTTCTCCATATAACTTTTCAAATTTTTCTACTTTTTTTATGTCATAATAATTTTCTAATGTACTTGTAAATAAAGTCTTTCCAAATTTTCTTGGGCGTAGAAACATTATATATGGCTCTGCTATATTTTCTAACAATTCTATATACATTGTTTTATCTACATAGTAATAATCATTTTCTATTAATCTTTCATAATCACTAATTCCATATGGTAATTTTTTCAATATAACCACTTCCATTCTTTGTTTTTCTTTCTTTTGTTTGTATTAACCTTTTATTTATGTTTTTCTGTAATTTTATTTTTTACTATAACATTGCACTTATATTTTACTATATCACATAAAAAATATCAAGAACTTTTCTTCTTTACGTTATTATGTAAAAAAGGTTATAAATTAATATAATATAAAAACCTCAAGTAACAATATATTTGCTACTATTGAGGTTTTATTTATATTCTAGATATTTATTTTAATTTTTCCATTTTTTAATTCTTTCAATTGCTTCTATTGAGTTTTCTTTTGTTCCAAATGCTGTTAGTCTAAAATATCCTTCTCCATGTGGTCCAAAACCACTTCCTGGAGTTCCTACAATATTTACTTCTTCAAGTAATTTATCAAAGAATTCCCAAGATGTCATTCCTTGTGGTACTTGTAACCATATGTATGGTGAATTTACTCCTCCATATGTTGTAAATCC